>JANXTJ010000098.1 GCA_025352485.1 Salinibacterium sp. | reverse complement strand
GTCTACGCTCGGTGACTTCGACGAGAGCCTCGAACACGCCCACATCGGCTGGACGGCGTGGAGCCCGAGGGTGTGGGGCAGCGCCGTCAACCCTGAGGCGAAGCTGCTGATGCTGGGCGAGGCGTTTGAACACGGCTTCGGTCGGCTGAAGTTGCAAGCCGACGACCGAAACTCGCGCTCGAAGGCGGCCATCACCAAGCTCGGCGCAACCTTCGAGGGCGTCGTGCGCCGGGATCGACCCCGGGCGGACGGCTCGTGGCGCGACACCGCGATGTACTCGATCCTCGCCGAGGAGTGGCCGGCCGTGTGCACGGGGCTCGAGGCGAGGCTGGCGGTGTACGCAGGGCATCCCGTGGCACTCACCAGCCTGTCGTAGATTTATCCCCATGAGTGAGAACGAACCCAACGTCGAGCTGACGAGCCTGCGCCAGTCGATCGACAACATCGATGCGGCGCTCATCCACCTGCTCGCCGAGCGGTTCAAATTCACGCAACAGGTGGGCAGGCTTAAGGCCGCCACCGGCATGCCAGCCTCCGACCCCGACCGCGAGCGGGTGCAGATCGAACGCCTTCGCGCGCTAGCGATCCAGGCTCATCTCGACCCGGCCTTCGCGGAGAAGTTTCTCAACTTCATCGTGGCCGAGGTCATTCACCACCACGAGCAGATCGCCTCGACGGGCGCGATCGACACCCAGGTTGACGCCGCACGGTAACAGCCGCCGTTCTTAGCGGGCCGCCGCTACTGGCCAATTACCGGGCCGAATGCGTCGCTCAGCGTCGCACGGTGGGTGCCGCGCAGTTGGTCGAGCGACACCGTGAAGAGGTCTTGCACCTCGAGGGTGCCGGAATTGTCGGTCACCCCGATGCGCAGGACCGGGTAATTGCGCCCCTCGCAGAGGCCCTGGAAGCGCACGTCGTCTTCGCGTGGAACCGACACCAGCATGCGGGCGGTGCTCTCGCTGAATAGTGCGGTAGCGGCATCCACCCCATCGCGTTCCATGATCTCGGTGAGCCAAACCCGCGCGCCGATCCCGAAACGCATGACCGCCTCGGCCAGCGCCTGCCCGAGCCCGCCGTCGGCGAGGTCGTGGGCTGATGCCACCAGGCTCTGCTCGCCGCCAGCGGCAATCAGCCCCGCCAGCCTCTGCTCCGCGTCGAAGTCCACCAGCGGAGGGACGCCGCCCAGGTGATCGTGGATGGTGCCGGCCCACGCCGACCCGTCGAGCTCGTGGCGGGTCACCCCCAAAAGGTAGATGTTGTTGCCCTCGTCTTGCCAGCCGCTCGGGATGCGGGTGGCGACATCCTTGATGACGCCGAGCATCGCGACGACCGGGGTCGGGTGAATGGGCACATCGCCGGTCTGATTGTAGAAACTCACGTTGCCACCGGTGACCGGGATCTCCAGTGCCAGGCAGCCGTCGGCGAGCCCCTCGACGGCCTGGCCGAACTGCCACATCACCTCGGGGTTCTCCGGTGACCCAAAGTTGAGGCAATCGCTGATCGCGACCGGCGTTGCGCCGGTGGCAGCGACGTTGCGAAACGCCTCGGCGAGGGCGAGCTGCGCGCCGCGGTAGGGGTCGAGCTGGCAGTAGCGACCGTTGGCATCCGTGGCGACGGCGAAGCCGAGCCCAGACTCCTCATCGACGCGCACCATGCCACCGTCGTCGGGAAAGCTCAGCGCGGTATTGCCCATGACGTACTTGTCGTATTGGTTGGTGAGCCAGGTCTTGTCCGCGAGGTTCGGGGAGCCGAGCAGCGCGAGAAATTGCGCGCGCAGGTCGTCCCCGGTCGTCGGCCGGGCCAGCCCCGCCGCGGTGTCGGCCCGCAGTGCGTCGAGCCAGCCGGGGTAAGCGACGGGCCGGTCGTACACGGGCCCATCGATGGCGACGGTGCGCGGCTCGACGTTAACGATCTCCTCGCCGTGCCAATTGATAATCAACCGACCGGTGTCGGTGACGTGGCCGAGCACGCTGGTTTCGACATCCCATTTGGCGGTGACGGCCAAGAACCCTTCCAGCTTCTCGGGAGTCACGACGGCCATCATGCGCTCCTGACTCTCTGACATCAGGATCTCTTCGGCCGTCAGGTTCGGGTCGCGCAACAGCACGCGCTCGAGCTCGATGAACATGCCGCCGTCGCCGTTGGAGGCAAGCTCTGAGGTCGCGCAGGAGATACCGGCTGCGCCCAAGTCTTGAATGCCCTCGACGAGCTTCTTTGCGAACAGCTCGAGGCAGCACTCGATGAGCACCTTCTCGGCGAACGGGTCGCCGACCTGAACCGCCGGGCGCTTGGTGGGCCCGCCGGCCGAGAAGCTGTCGCTGGCCAGAATGGATGCCCCGCCGATGCCGTCGCCGCCGGTTCGCGCCCCGAACAGAACGACCACATTGCCGACGCCGCGGGCATTGGCCAGGTGCAGGTCTTCGTGGCGCAGCACGCCCACCGCCAGCGCATTGACCAAGGGATTGCCCTGATAAACCGAGTCGAAGTAGGTCTCGCCGCCGATGTTGGGCAGGCCGAGGCAGTTGCCGTAGAACGAGATACCCGAGACGACGCCGTGCACGACGCGCGCGGTGTCGGGATGGTCGATGGCGCCGAAGCGCAGGGCATCCATCACGGCGACGGGGCGTGCCCCCATCGAGATGATGTCGCGCACGATTCCGCCGACACCGGTAGCTGCGCCCTGAAACGGCTCGATGTAGGACGGGTGGTTGTGGCTCTCGATCTTGAAGGTGACTGCCCAGCCCTCGCCGACATCCACGACCCCGGCGTTCTCACCCATGCCCACCATCAGGTTCTTGGTCATCTTCGGGCTGACCTTGGTGCCGAATTGGCGCAGGTAATTTTTGGAGCTTTTGTACGAGCAGTGCTCGCTCCACATGACCGAGTACATCGCGAGCTCACCGCTGGTTGGGCGACGCCCCAGAATCTCGCGGATCTTCAGATACTCGTCTTCTTTGAGGCCGAGCGCCGCGTAGGGCTGCTCTTTCTCCGGCGTCGCCGCCGCGTTGGAGACGGTATCGGCGACGGCAATGGGGGTAGTCACGGGACCAAATTCTACGCGGCTCCCACCGAGCGCTCGCCGAGGGCGGCGGTGTCGCTAGGCCCGTGCGATCAGCGACGCCATGGCGCTGGTGAAGAAACGCAGGCCATCGGTGCCGGATCGCATGGCGTCGGGCATGTCCGGGCCGAATCCTGGCTCGGTGGCGTGCTCGGGATGCGGCATCAGCCCCACGACGTTGCCGCGCTCGTTAGAGATTCCCGCGATGTCATTCATTGAGCCGTTCGGGTTGAGCCCGGCGTAACGAAACACCACTTGGCCGTTGCCTTCGATGCGCGTGATCGTCTCGTCGTCGGCAACGAAACGACCATCGGCGTTCTTGAGCGGTATGACGATTTCTTCGCCGGCTGCGAACTCGTTCGTCCACGCGGTCGTCGCGTTTTCGACGATCAGCCTTTGGTCGCGCCGGATGAACTGCTGGTGGGCATTGCGCGTGTGCGCGCCCGGCAGCAGTCGCGCCTCGGCGAGCATCTGAAATCCGTTGCAGATTCCCAGCACCGGGATTCCACGGCCGGCCGCCTCGATGACCTCCGCCATGATCGGCGCGTGGCTGGCGATGGCGCCAGCGCGCAGGTAGTCCCCATAGCTGAAGCCGCCGGGAAGCACCACGGCGTCGACGTCGTGCAGGTCGTGGTCGCCGTGCCAGAGCGCGACCGGCTCGGCGCCGGCGATGGTGATGGCGCGCGCGGCATCCCGGTCATCGAGCGATCCGGGGAAGGTGATGACGCCGATGCGCATCAGTGCGTCTCCCCGGCAACGCTCACCGGCAGCGCCTCGTGCACGCTCACGACATCCTCAATCACGGTGTTGGCGAGCATGTCTTCGGCGAGCTCGCGAACCTCGGCCAGCAGGGCGTCATCCACCGGCCCGTCGACGGTGAGCTCGAAGCGCTTGCCGATGCGCACCGCACCAAATTTCGACTTGCCAAGTCGGTCGAGGGCCCCGACCACGGCTTTGCCCTGCGGGTCGAGAATCTCGGCTTTGGGCATGACCTCGACGACGATGATGGGCACTTGGTCACTCCAAAAATTGGCGGGCGGTGCGCTAATTCTACCCGCGGGGCGCGAGCGGCATCCCGGTGGGGGACGCGAAGTCGATCAGCCGGTCGGCGCGCGCGGACGTCGGCGCGATGAGGCGCGCGTTAGCCTCGTCGGGGCCGGTGGCCCAGGCCACGGCATCGGCGTGACTCTTGCCGAAGCGTTCGTGCCGCGCGATTAATCGCTCAAGCCGGATACCGTCGTCCACCACCACGAAAAACGTCGCGTCGAACAGCGCGGCGGCCCGCTCCCACCCGCCCGTGTCGAGCAGCAGGTAGTTGCCCTCCACGACGACCACGGCCGCATCGATGTGCAGTGCGTCGGGCACCGGC
>JANXTJ010000082.1 GCA_025352485.1 Salinibacterium sp. | reverse complement strand
CTACGCGCAGGCAGCCCTCGACGCCGGCGTCGCCTTCGTCAACGCTCTGCCCGTGTTCATCGCGAGCGACCCGGTGTGGGCGCTACGGTTCACTGCCGCTGGGGTGCCGATCGTCGGCGACGACGTGAAGAGCCAGCTCGGGGCGACGATCACCCACCGCGTTCTGGCACGGCTCTTCGAGGAGCGCGGGTTGGTGCTCGACCGCACCTACCAACTCAACGTCGGTGGCAACATGGACTTTAAGAACATGCTCGAGCGTCGTCGGCTCGAATCGAAGAAGATCTCCAAGACGCAGGCGGTCACGAGCAACTTAGATGCCACGATCGATCCGCGCAACGTGCATATTGGGCCGAGCGATCACATCCCGTGGCTCGACGACCGCAAGCTGGCTTTCGTTCGGCTCGAGGGCCACGGGTTCGGTAATGCCCCGACCTCCCTCGAATACAAGCTTGAGGTATGGGATTCGCCCAACTCGGCGGGCGTGGTCATCGATGCGATCCGGGCGGCGAAAATCGCTCTAGACGCCGGGCTCGGCGGCCCGATCGAGGGCGCGTCCGCCTACCTGATGAAGTCACCGGCCGTGCAGATGCCCGACCCGGTCGCTCGCGCGACCTTCGACCAGTGGATCAGCGCGAACTCCACCACGCCCTGAGCCGTGTCTCGGCTTCGGCCGGGGGAAGCGGCCCCTCGTCGAGCCGCAGCTCAAGCAGGAAGCGGTAGGCCTCGCCTACCTCGCGGCCGGGGCTGACGCCGAGAATCGCCATAATCTGCTCGCCGTCAAGATCCGGGCGCAGCGCGGCGATTCCCTCGGCTTCTGCAATCTGGGCGACGCGCTCCTCGAGGTCGTCGTAGGCGAAAGACAGCCGATCGGCTTTCTTGCGATTGCGAGTGGTGACGTCTGCCCTGGTCAGAATGTGCAATTGCTCAAGCTGCGGGCCGGCATCCCGCACATAACGACGTACAGCGGAGTCGGTCCATGCACTGTCGGTGTAGCCGAAGAACCGCAGGTGCAGCTCGATCAGCCTGCTCACCGCGGCAATCGTGTCGTTATCGAAACGCAGCGCCTTCAGCCGCTTGGCTGCCAGTTTTGATCCGACCACGTCATGGTGATGAAAAGTGACGACGCCACCCGGCTCGATCTTGCGGGTCGCCGGCTTTCCGATGTCGTGGAATAGGGCGGCTAACCGAAGCACCAGGTCGGGGCGGTGACCGCGCGACTCTTCCAGTTCGATGGACTGCGTCAGCACAGTGAGGCTGTGCTCGTAGACATCCTTGTGGTGGGCGTGCTCGTCGATTTCCAGCCGTAGTGCGGGGATCTCGGGGAGGATCCGCCCGGCGATTCCCGTCTCAACGAGCAACCGGATGCCCGTGACAGGGTCATCGGTGAGCAACAGTTTGCGCAGCTCGTCGCTGATCCGCTCGACACTCACGATCGCGAGCCCCGCCGCGAGTTCGCGCATGGCGGTGACGGTGGGCTCGGCGACGGTGAAGCCGAGTTGCGAGGTGAAGCGGGCGGCACGCAACATCCGCAGCGGGTCATCCCCGAACGAAACTTCGGGCTTTCCGGGGGTCGTGATGAGTTGGTTGAGCAGGTCATCCAGCCCGCCCCACGGATCAACGAGCACACGCTCGGGCAGACGCAATGCCATCGCGTTGACGGTGAAGTCGCGACGAACGAGGTCGCCCTCGAGGGTGTCGCCGAAGGCAACAAGTGGTTTGCGGGTGACACCGTCATACGAGTCGGCCCGATAGGTGGTGATCTCCACCTGCTCACCGAGAATGCGTGCGGCAATCGTGCCGAAATCCCGCCCCACGTCCCAGCGCGCCTCGGAGATTGGGGTAATTATCGCCAAGATCTGATCGGGCGTCGCGCTCGTGGCGAAATCGAGATCGGTTACCTCCCGGCCGAGGAAGGCATCGCGAACCGGTCCACCGACGAGGGCAAGTTCATGCCCCGCGCCGACGAAGGCCGCGGCCAACCGGGCAACCGGCGCAGAATCCGCGAGCGCGCCAAGTCTCTTTATTGCCTCGGCGACGCCCATGCACACAGCTTGACACAGCGTGCTGCACCGTCGCAGACGCCGGGCTCACAGTCGCGAGTGAATAGAATCATCACCATGTTGGCCGAGCGAGAGTCCCGGATCGGCTTGGCTGATTTCCGCCCCGCACGCGCCGCACTCGCGCTTCTGCTGGGGCTGGCCGGCGCCGTCGTGGGTTTTGTACCCGCCTCCGCGGCCCCTGCCGCCACGACCGACGTTGCCGGTGTCGTCAAACTGGCCATCGTCGTGCCCCTTGTTGTGCCGCAGGGCGTGGGCAGCCTGTTGACCGCCGACGAGTTGGCTCAGTACACCTCGCCGCTCGGGGTACTGAGCAGGCAACTCGATGCCATCGCCGATCGTCCGGTCGCGATCGCCCTTGACCCGATGATCCTCGTTTCGATTCGGGCATTGGGAGTCGCGGCACCTCCCACGGCAACGGCCTGGCTCGCTCGGCTCGCGGCGGTGTCGAACCAGAGCTTTGCTCTCGCCTACGACGACGCGGATCTCACCCTGGCCACTCAGGCCGGTGCGCCCATTTTTCCCGGCACCCAGCCCTTCGATTTCGCCCTCAACCCGGCAAACTTCGCGCCAGCGGGCGCGACAATAACGACCGCGACGCCGGTAGACCCGCACAGTCCCGTGCGTCCTGCCCTGCCGACCACGCAGGCGCTTTTCGACTGGCCTTATTCGCTCTCTGGGATTGCCTGGCCGCGGGAGAGCTCGGTGGTTGCGGCCGACCAAAAGCCGCTCGCCCTCAGCGGGTACACCACGACGATCGTGTCCTCCAGGAATGTTGCCGGGGGCCGCTCGGTCGGCAGCGCGGTGGAGATTGCCGGCGAGAAGGCAATCGTCTCGGATGAGCCGGTCTCCACGGCCCTTCGAGCCGCTGCGCGAGCGGTCACCGACGACCAGTGGGACGCCGCCATGACCACACTCACCGAAGCGATCGCCTCGGCCGGGAGAGCCCATTCCGGCGCCGCGCCCGCCGTGCTCGCGACCTTCGATCGCGACGTTCCGTTCACGGGTGGCAGGCTGGCGCAGACTCTCTCCCAGCTCGCGGCCAACGCAAACATCAGCACCCTCGAGCTGTCGAGCATCGTGGCGGGCTCGCGTACCGCGGCGGCGCTGGTGGACATGCCTCAGGACCATACTCGGCTGTCGTTCGTCGCCAGAGCGATGGCGGCCGAGCACTCCGAGCAGCTTTTCGCTTCGGTCACCAAAGACCCGGTGGCATTCACCGCCCCCCGGCGCCTGGTACTTCTGGGGTTACTGGCCAACCAGTGGCAATCCAACCTGTCGGGCTGGACCACGGCGGCCGGATCCTTCCTCGCCACCTCCGCCACACTCACCTCGTCCGCCGCGGTTGTCAAAAGCAGCGGAATCAATCTGCTCGCCGACCGCGCCACACTGCCAATCGGGGTCACTAACGATCTCGACCAGCCCGTTACCGTTTACATCACGGTGCGCCCAGACACCGGTCTGCTCGCCGTCGAGAACAGCAGTGTCAAGCTCGTCATCGAGCCACACTCGCAGGGCACCGGACAGATTCCCGTGCAGGCGATCTCGAATGGGACAGTCGGGATGACTATCTCACTCACCAGCGCATCTGGCGTGCCGATCGGCGCGCCCACCAGGGCGACCATAAATGTGCAGGCCGGCTGGGAGACACCCCTCGTCGTCTCGATCGCGGCGCTCGTGGTGGCGATGTTCGCGTTCGGGGTGATCAGGGTCATCGTGCGGCGACGCCGGGCCACGCAGGTCAGCGACAGCGATGGCTGAGCCCACCGAGGGTGAACCGCTCGCGGTAAGCGGGTCAGCGATCGGGCGGGCGAGCATCTTCCTGGCCTCGGGAACCTTTGTCTCTCGCATCCTTGGATTCGCCAGCGCCTTCGTGCTCGCCCGCACCATCGGCATCATCGGCGCGGGCGCCGACACCTTCACTCTGGCCAACCAACTGCCCAACAACATTTACGCGATCATCGCGGGTGGACTTCTGACGGCAGTGCTCGTGCCCCAGATTGTGCGAGCCGGGCTTCACGCCGATGGTGGCCAGAAGTTCATCAACCGACTCGTCACGTTGGGCATCGTCGTCTTTCTTGCCGTCGCAATCGTCGCGACCCTGTGCGCACCGCTGCTCGTTCACCTCTATACCCAGTCGGGAGCCGCGGGCTTTGATTCCCGAGAGGTCGCGCTGGCGACCGCTTTTGCCTATTGGTGCCTGCCGCAGGTGCTGTTTTACGCGCTGTACAGCCTCGTGGGTGAGGTACTCAACGCCAAGGGGGTGTTCGGCCCGTTCACCTGGGCACCTGTCCTCAACAATGTGATCGCGATCGCCGGTCTTCTGGTGTTCCTCACCATCTTTGGCGGCGATCCTGCCCACCGGGATGCCGCAGCCTGGACTCCCCCGATGGTCGCCCTCATCGGCGGCAGCGCCACCCTCGGGATCGCGGCCCAGGCGTTCGTCCTGTTCTTCTTCTGGAAGCGGGCCGGCCTGTCGTACCGCCCGGAGTTCCGCTGGCGCGGAGTGGGCCTCGGTCGAACCGGCAAGACTGCCGCCTGGACATTCGGCATGATTCTGGTCACCCAGGTCGCCGGCCTGGTCGAGACCAATGTTTCGACGCTGGCCTCGGGGGGCGCCTCAGTCGCGGTACTGCGGTATGCCTGGCTGATCTTTATGTTGCCGCACTCGATCGTCACGGTCTCGATCGCCACCGCATATTTCACGCGGATGAGTCGGCACGCGCGCGACGCCGATCTGGCAGCGGTCCGGCGAGACCTGGGATCCTCGCTGCGCAGCATCTTGCTGATCATGGTCTTCTCCGCCGTGGGGCTGATGGTGCTCGCTTTCCCCTTCGCCGCGCTGTTTGGCGTGGACTATGAGCAGGTGCGCGCACTCGGCTTCGTTCTGCTGGCTTTTCTGCCCGGGCTCGTGCCGTTCAGCATCCTCTTCGTGTTGCAACGCGTTTTCTATGCTCTCGAAGACACTCGAACGCCATTTCTCATCCAACTCGTGCAGGCGGTGTTGTTCATCGGTCTGGCGATCGCGGCAGCCAGCCTCCCGCGTGATCTCATTGCCGTCGGCCTGGCCTGCGCCCTGACGATAGCGGGAACCATGCAGACGATCTTGGCGGCGATCGTGTTGAGTCGTCGGATCGGGGGGCTGGATGCCGGTCCGGTCGTTCGCCAAGCGCTGTGGTTTCTGCTCGCCGCAGTTCCGGCCGCCGGGGTGGGGCTAGGCATTCTGTGCGGGCTGGGCGGGGTCGGGGTCGGCTCCTTTGCGGTCTCCGGGTTCGCGGGTGGCCTGATCTCGATGGTCGTGGCCGGTGCCGGGATGGCCATCAGCTACGCGGCGATGCTTGCCCTGGTGCGCAACACCGAGTTCGCGTCGGTCGCGGCTCCGCTGCTGCGTCGCATCCGCCGCCAGCGGTAAGCCGAGCGTGAGCACCGAAGCCAACGAGCCTCGGAATAGCGCGTCAATAGGATGTGTT
>JANXTJ010000075.1 GCA_025352485.1 Salinibacterium sp. | reverse complement strand
CGCGGCCAGCGCGCAGGGTGCGGTGGTCTGGGTTCAGGACTACCAGCTGCAGCTGGTGCCGCGAATGTTGCGCGAAGCCCGACCCGACCTCACCATCGGATTCTTCAACCACATCCCGTTTCCCCCTTACGGCATCTATTCGCAACTGCCGTGGCGCACCCAGATCATCGAGGGACTGCTGGGTGCAGACGTGATCGGGTTTCAGCGGGTGCACGACGGCGCGAACTTTTCGCGTGCCGTGCGACGCCTGACCAATAACACGACCAAGAATCCGGCCATCGAGGTGTCGGAGCCGGGGCAGCCCACCCGCAGGGTCATCGCCAGGGCCTTCCCGATCTCGATTGACGCCCGCAGCTTCGAGGAGCTCGCCCGCGAACCGCGCATCCAGGCGCGTGCCCGCGAGATTCGCGAAGGGCTCGGTAATCCCCGAACCGTCATGCTCGGCGTCGACAGGCTCGACTACACGAAGGGAATCGGCCATCGGTTGAAGGCCTTCGGCGAGTTGTTGGCGGAGGGGCGAGTCGACGTCGAAGACGTCACCCTCGTGCAGGTCGCCAGCCCCAGCCGCGAACGGGTGGCGGCGTACATGCAGCTCCGCGATGAAATCGAGCTGACCGTCGGGCGCATCAACGGCGACTTCGGCACCATGAGTCACCAGGCGATCAGTTATCACCACCACGGCTACCCCCGCGACGAGATGGTGGCGCTTTATCTTGCCGCCGACATCCTGCTCGTCACCGCTCTGCGAGACGGCATGAACCTCGTGGCGAAAGAATACGTTGCCAGTCGCTTCGACGAAGACGGAGTGCTCGTACTGAGCGAGTTCACCGGCGCATCCGACGAACTCAAACGCGCGCTGCTGGTAAATCCGCACGACATCGACGGGCTCAAAGAAACGATCCTGCAGGCCATCGCCATGCCCCGGCGCGAGCGCGGGCAGCGCATGCGCTCGCTGCGACGCCGGGTGATCGAGAACGATGTTGCCCGCTGGTCGAGCAACTTCCTGCAGACTCTCGAGCAGGCCAGGATCAGTCGCTACGACCGGATCGCACCGGTCGAACTACCGGACGAACTCGAATGGACCGTCGATCGGAGATGGACGACCTGATGGTGGACGTCGATCCCGCACCGCCGTGGTCGCGGCTGCCCGAACCGCTCATCGGTGCGCTTCGCGAACTTGCCCGTACCAAGCGACTGCTTGTCGCGCTCGACTTCGACGGCACCCTCGCGCCCGAGGTCGATGACCCGGAGAAGGCACGCGCCCTGCCAGAGGCTCGGGCGGCGGTGCTGCGCCTGCTCGCGATGCCCAACACCAGAGTCGCCCTCGTTTCGGGGCGGGCGCTGAAGAGTCTGATCCACGTTGCCGACCTGCCGGAGACCGCCCTGCTGGTCGGATCGCACGGCATCGAGATCCGCCTCGACTCACCGCACGAACAGCTTTCGCTCGACACCGCAGAGCTGCGCCAGGTGGATGTTCTCTCGACGGTGCTCGGCGAAGTGGCTGACTCGGTCGACCAGGTCTGGCTCGAGCCGAAGCCGGCCGGTTTTGCCCTGCACACCAGGCTTGCCACCGAACACAACAGCAGGGTTGCCCACCTGGTCGCCCGCAGCGAGGCCAGCGCCGAGATTTCCGACCTCACCATCCGCGAGGGCAAGAACGTGCTCGAGTTCTCGGTGCGCACCACGACAAAGGGCGAAGCGCTCGAGCACCTGCGCCGCTATACGCAGGCCGACGCGGTGTTCTACGCCGGCGACGACGTGACCGACGAGGATGCCTTCGCGGCGCTCGCCGCAGACGACGTCGGGCTCAAGAGTGGCGCAGGTACCACCCTGGCAAACTTCCGGGTGCCTGGGCCCACGCAGGTCGCCCGCGCGATTGCGCTGCTCGCCGATCTGCGCGCCGGAGATGTGCACGAGCAGTAGCGCACGCGAGAGCCGCGCCTCTGCGGGTTCTACACTCGTATCATGCCGGAAACGCCCGATTTGAAGCCACGCTCGCGTACCGTCACCGACGGGATCGAAGCCACCACCTCCCGCGGAATGCTGCGCGCCGTGGGAATGGGGGATGCCGACTGGGAGAAGCCCCAAATCGGCATTGCAAGTTCGTGGAACGAAATCACGCCATGCAATCTCTCGCTCGACCGGCTGGCGCAGGCGGCGAAAGAGGGCGTGCACTCCGGCGGGGGATATCCGCTGCAGTTCGGCACCATCTCGGTCTCCGACGGCATTTCGATGGGCCACGAGGGAATGCACTTCTCGCTGGTCAGCCGCGAGGTCATCGCCGACTCCGTCGAGGTCGTCATGCAGGCCGAGCGCCTCGACGGCTCCGTGCTACTCGCCGGCTGTGACAAGTCGCTGCCCGGCATGCTGATGGCGGCCGCCCGACTCGATCTGGCATCCGTCTTCCTGTACGCGGGATCGATAGCTCCGGGCTGGGTCAAGCTCAGCGACGGCACCGAAAAAGAGATCACCATCATCGACTCTTTTGAGGCCGTTGGCGCCGTCAAGGCCGGCAAGATGAGCCTCGAGGACGCCAAGCGCATCGAGTGTGCCTTCGCCCCCGGCGAGGGTGCCTGCGGCGGCATGTACACCGCAAACACGATGGCCTCCGTCGCAGAGGCGCTCGGGATGTCGCTGCCCGGCAGCACGTCGCCGGCGTCGGCCGACCGCCGCCGCGACTATTTCGCCCACCGTTCTGGCGAAGCGGTCGTCAACATGCTGCGGTTGGGGATCACCGCCCGCGACATCCTCACCAAAGAAGCCTTCGAGAACGCGATCACGGTCGCAATGGCGCTCGGCGGTTCCACCAACGTCGTTTTGCATCTGCTTGCCATCGCGCACGAGGCTGAGGTCGAGCTCACCCTCGACGACTTCAACCGCATTGGCGACCGCGTTCCGCACGTTGCCGACATGAAGCCATTCGGCCGCTACGTGATGAACGATGTCGACCGCCAGGGCGGCATCCCCGTGCTCATGAAAGCGTTGCTGGATGCCGGACTCCTGCACGGCGACGCGCTCACCGTGACCGGCAAGACGGTGGCCGAGAACCTCGCGGAACTCAACCCGGCCCCGCTCGACGGCGAGGTGCTTCGCACGCTCGACAACCCGATCCACA
>JANXTJ010000032.1 GCA_025352485.1 Salinibacterium sp. | reverse complement strand
TCAACTCGGCGACGGTCATGCCCGTCAGGGGGAGGGCGAGGTCTGCGGCACGGGGCTCGAGTCCGCGATGAACACGGTGATAGCCGTCGATATCATCAAGGGCGGCGCGACCGGCTGGCCCCGACTCGAGAACGACGATTTCATCATGAGCACCGGTTCGGCGCGCCCGCTCGAGGACGCGTTCAGGATCAGCCAGAAAGACCTCGTCAATTGGACGTCAGATCTCACCGGCCTCGACACCCTCGATGCCTACCAACTGGTGAGTCAGATGGGGCTTTCGCCAGCGGCAAATGTCTGCGATCCGAATTACACGATGGTGGCGAAGCTACCCAAGTGGACGCTGAAGGACGCGCAGGCCTACGGCGGAACCCATGCGCGACTCCGCGCCAGCGCGGCGCAGTACCTGGCAGACCGGTAACATCTGGTTTTCGCTAGTCCTCGATGGCTCGTTTGCGCCACTTGATGCCGGCGCTGATGAAGCCGTCGAGGTCGCCGTCGAACACATTTGACGGGTTGTTGACCTCATAGTCGGTGCGCAGATCTTTCACCATCTGGTACGGCGCGAGCACGTAAGAGCGCATCTGGTCACCCCAGCTCGCCGTAATGACCCCGGCGAGCTCCTTCTTGGCGGCCGCCTCCTGCTCACGTTGCATGATCAGCAATCGTGACTGCAGCACCCGCATCGCCGCCGCGCGGTTCTGAATTTGGCTCTTCTCGTTCTGCATGGAGACGACAAGGCCGGTCGGGAGATGGGTTAGACGCACCGCGGAATCGGTCGTGTTGACGGACTGCCCGCCGGGGCCGCTCGAACGGAAGACGTCGACCCTGATGTCGCCCTCCGGCACCTCGATCGCGCCAGCCTCCTCGATCAGCGGGATCACCTCGACCGCCGCGAAGCTGGTCTGACGCTTACCCGCCGAGTTGAACGGGCTCATTCGCACCAGACGATGGGTGCCAGCCTCGACGCTCAGCGTTCCGAAAGCGTAGGGCGCGTCGATCTCGAAGGTGGTCGACTTGATGCCGGCCTCTTCGGCATAACTGGTGTCCATGATGGTCGCGGGATACCCGTGCTGTTCCGCCCAGCGCAGGTACATGCGCTGCAACATCTCGGCGAAGTCGGCAGCATCGACCCCACCCGCTCCGGCGCGAATGGTGATGACAGCGGGATGCGCGTCCCATTCGCCGTTGAGCAGGGTCTGCACCTCCAGCTCGCCGAGGAGCTTCTGGATGCCCGCAAGCTCGGTGCGGGCGTCGGCTGCGGCAGCGGCATCCGACTCTTCAATGGCGAGCTGCACCATAATCTCGAGGTCATCGAGTCGGCTCGCGATGCTGGAGATTTTCGCGAGCTCCGCTTGGCGATGGCTCAGCGCGCTGGTGACTTTCTGGGCCTTGTCGGTGTCGTCCCAGAGGTCGGGAACCCCGGCCTGTTCGCTCAGGTCGGCGATCTCGGCTTCGAGCCGATCGATGCCCACAACGGAGCGGATGTCTGCAAAAGTCGAGCGCAGGGCCGCAATATCTTCCGAAAAGTCGAGCTCGTCCATGTCGGCATCAAGACTATCGTTCGCGGGCCGGCCACTGCTCGGGAGTAGCATCGCAGTGATGTCGACCGCCGAGCAACCCTTCCGCTGGGGGTCGATCGCCCTCCCGGCCCTGCTGCCGACGTTCCTGTTCTCCACGGGTGAGGGCGCCATCATCCCGATCATTCCGATCGCGGCAAACAATCTCGGGGCGTCCCTTGCCATCGCGGGTCTCGTGACGGCGCTGCTCACGCTCGGCGAGCTGTTCGGCAGCATCCCGAGCGGCTGGCTCATCTCGCGGATCGGCGAGCGACCGGCAATGATCGGGGCTGCTGGTCTTTCGATCATCGGGCTGGTGATCGCGGTCATCGCCCCCAACCCCGTTGCGCTCGGGTTCGGGATCTTCTTCATCGGCCTCTCGGCCGCGGTGTTCGCGCTCGCCCGGCACGCCTTCCTGACCAGCTTCGTGCCCATCGCCTATCGCGCTCGCGCCCTCTCCACGCTCGGCGGAACCTTTCGCGCGGGCTACTTCGTCGGGCCGTTCATCACGGCGGCTGTCATTCACCTCACCGGGTCGGCACATTCGGCGTTCTGGATCCACGTGGTGGCCTGTCTTGCGGCCGGCATCATCCTGATCGCCCTCCCCGATCCGACGAAGACCTTCGGCGCTGTCACCAAGGTTCGGCTGGCCGGGCGCGAGCTGCGCGAGGGCGAAGCGCTCGTCGAGAAAGAGTCAGCCGGGCTGTTCAACACCCTCCGCGAGAACCGGGCGGTGCTGGCCCGAGTGGGGCTAGGGGCTGCCCTCATCGGTGCCTTGCGGGCCAGCCGTCAGGTGATTCTGCCGCTCTGGGCGGTCAGCATCGGGGTCGGCGAAGCGGAGACCGCGATCATCATCGGGATCGCCGGCGCCGTCGACTTTGCGCTCTTCTACCCCGGCGGCCAGATCATGGACAGGTTCGGGCGCCTCTGGACCGCGCTGCCCTCGATGGTGGGACTCGGGATCGGCCATCTCGTGCTCTTCGCTACCCACGACTTCGGCGCGAGCGTGAGCTGGTTCATCGGTGCCGCCATGCTCCTCTCGGTAGCAAATGGCTTGGGTAGCGGAATCCTGATGACCATCGGGGCAGACCTCGCCAACCCCGCAGACCCCGCACCGTTTCTCGGCGCTTGGCGCTTCACCGGCAACCTGGGCGGCGCGGCGGCCCCGCTGGCCATCGCCGGGATCACTGCGGTGGCATCCCTCGCCCTCGCCGCCGGCGTGATGGGCGTGCTCGGCATCCTGGGCGCCGGGGTCATCGCGCGCTACCTCCCGCGCTATCTGCCCCGCCGCCCGCGCTAGGAAAACACCGACCGCGCGACGGCGGTCACCTCGAGCCGCAAGCCGGCCGGCACGAAGAGGGTGAGCACCGGCGGCCGCCAGTAGGCCGACAGCGATACGGTCGCGCTTCGCCCGTCGAGAGTGGAGGCGCCCTCGACGGTGAGCGCCTCGAGGTCGCCTGACACCACGTTGGCGATGTAGCCCTGAACGGCAGCGGCCACAGCGGTGCTCGTGAGCGTCGGTCGATATCCCGGCGACTCGAGGGTCACCTCGTCGAGGGTAAATGCCTCTGCGCCGATTAGTGCTGCGCCATCGGCGAGTGTAAAGAGTCGCTTTCGTTCGAGG
>JANXTJ010000270.1 GCA_025352485.1 Salinibacterium sp. | reverse complement strand
CGAGCATCGCCCGACTTTCGGCCCGGCTGCGCCAGCGCGGCGCAACCCTACTCGTGCTCGGCAGCTGGCCGCAGAGCGAAGCGATGCTCTCCCTCTCGCAGAGCACCTGGCACGGCATCGGCGATGGACACGGTCATCTGGCCGCCCGCGAGGTGACCGTCACGGTCACCTCGCGCCTCGCCGGTCGCCCGCGCAGCGCCAGGCTGTGGCTACCGGATTCCGCTGAAATGATCCGCCGCGCATCGACCCCCATGCAGCACTTGGCCACGGCATGAGCTCGGTTGGCGGCGAGCTGCCGGGTGCTCTCATTCCCCGGGTGGTTGTGCTCTGGGCTCCGGATTGGCCCATTACGGCGGCAATTCATGAGGCACGGCCGGCAGCGGAAGAAGTGGCTCTCATCGAGAAGGGGGTGGTGTTCGCGTCATCCGCCGCCGCGCGCGCGGAGGGAGTAACCAGGGGCCTGAGGCTGCGCGAGGCACAGGCGCGGTGCTCGGGTCTCGTCGTGCTCGATTACGACCCGGCCGTCGACAACAGGGTGTTCGAGCCAATCATCTCCGGCCTCGAAGAGCTCACCCCACATGTGCAGGTTTTGCGGCCGGGGATGTGCGCCGTGCGGGTGCGCGGCGTCGCGCAGTATTACGGCGGAGAAAAAGGCGCAGCCCTCGCCCTCGCCGGTCGCATGGACGATCTCGGCGTCGATGGCGCGCGCGCGGGAGTGGCCGACGGAATCTTTACGGCGAAGCAGGCGGCGCGGGCGACCGCCAGAGTGCAGGTCGTGGCGCCGGGGGCTTCTGCGGCGTTCCTCGCCCCGCTTGACGTGGGGTTGCTCGATGACCCGGCGCTGGTCACCCTGCTGCGTCGACTCGGGGTACGCACCCTCGGGCATTTCGCAGCGCTACCCGCCGACGACGTGCGCACCCGGTTCGGCGAGTCGGGGCGGCGGTTGCACGCGCTCTCCAGCGGGCGAGACTCCTGGCCGCTGACCCCGCGCACTCCCCCGGCCGACCTCGATGTGGTCATCGACTTCGAGCCCGCGCTCGACCGGGTCGATCAGGTGGCATTCGGCGTTAAGGCCTCCGCCGAACAGTTCATCGACGCGCTCACGGCCGCCCGGCTCGCCTGCACGGCCATCAGGGTGGAGCTAACCTCGGATTCGCCCGCCCCGGAAATTTCCGAGCGGGTGTGGCTGCATCCGCGATCGTTCACGCCCGCAGACGTTGTCGATAGGGTGCGCTGGCAACTGCAGGGGGCCGGTGCCGTCGACGAGGGGCTGCGCTCTGGTGTCGTTCGGGTGCGGATCGCGCCGGAGGCCATCGATGCCATCGGCCACCACGAGTCGGGACTGTGGGGCACCGGTCCTGAGGAGCGCATCCATCACGGCCTCTCCCGCGTGCAGAGCATGCTCGGCCACGGAGCGGTGCTGATGCCGTCCGTCGGTGGCGGCCGCAGTCTGAGCGACCGGCAGCAGCTGATGGCGTGGGGTGATCGACAGGTGGGCGGCCGCTCCGCCGCGCAGCCATGGCCGGGCCGCCTGCCGCTGCCGCTGCCTGGCACCGTATTCTCGCCGCGGCATCCGATCACCATTTTCGGCCGGGGCGGCGCGTCGGTCAGTGTCGACGAAAGGGGTGCGCTGTCGACTGCACCGCGAGAGCTCTCCGCCGGGCGCACCCTGCTGAGCATCAGCGCGTGGGCAGGGCCGTGGGCACTCGACGAGCGCTGGTGGTCGGCCGATGCGGTGAAATCCTGGCGCTTTCAGGCCGTGGATTCGACGGGCTGCGCCTGGTTGCTGGTGCTCGATGGGGCCGGCTGGTGGGCGGAAGCCCGGTACGACTGATGGGTTGGAACAATCCCCCGATCCCGTGGTCGGAATTCGAAAAGACACTGTCAGAGGCGACGCGCCCCGGATCCACGCCCCCGATAGGAGCCGATGGCGGCGACAGCCCCGGCTGGTCCCTCAAGCGCACGCCATACCGGGCGCCCGTCGATATTGGTACGGCTGAGGGCGTCGTGCCCTATGCCGAGTTGCACGCTCATTCCAGTTACAGCTTCCTCGACGGCGCAAGCATGCCTGAGGCGCTGATCGAAGAAGCCACCAGGCTCGGCCTGACCGCCCTCGCCCTTACCGACCACGACGGCTTCTACGGCATCGCCAGAATGGCAGAGGCCGCTGCCGACAATGCCGCCATGGTGGTGGCTGCTGGTGGCACCCCCACGGCGACGATCTTCGGGGCTGAGCTGTCGCTCGGGCTGCGCACGCCGCAGAACGGCATCGCCGACCCAGAGGGCAGCCACCTGCTCGTGCTCGCCCGGCGTGAGGAGGGCTACCACCGTCTCGCCCTAGCCATCACGACTGCCCAACTGCGCGGTAAAGAGAAAGGTCGCCCGATCTACTACCTCCAGGAGCTCGCCCGGCAGGCGGGCGGCCACTGGATAGTGCTGACCGGATGCCGCAAGGGTGCGGTCAGGCAGGCGCTAGTGGCTGGTGTCGGTGTCGGTGCTGGTGTCGCGGCCGCCGGGGTCGAACTGGATCGCCTCGTCGAACTTTTCGGCGCTGACAACGTCGTCGTCGAACTCTTCGACCACGGCGACCCGCTCGACAGCACCCACAATGACGAGCTTGCGCGGTTGGCCACCGAGCACGGACTGCGAATAGTGGCCACCGGCAATGTGCACTACGCGACGCCGAAGCAGCACCACCTGCACACCGCGTTGGCCGCAGTCAGAGCGCGCAGAAGCCTGGATGAACTCGATGGCTGGTTGCCGTCATCCGGATCGGCGCACCTCAGATCGGGAGCAGAGATGGCCGCTCGCTTCGGTCGGTATCCCGGGGCAATTCAGAACACCGTCACGATCGCCGCAGAACTTGCCTTCGAGCTGCGCAACGCGAAACCGGAGCTGCCGGACACCGAGGTTCCCGAGGGCTTCACGCCGATGTCTTACCTGCGCAAACTGACCTGGCAGGGTGCTGCCGGGCGTCGGCTGCCGCTCAGCAGGACGAACAGAAAGCGCATCAGCCGCGAACTGCGCGCCATCGAACAGAAGCACTTCGCCGGCTACTTCCTCATCGTCTGGGACATGGTTGCGCACGCCAGAAGTCTGGGCATCCTGTGCCAGGGCCGTGGCTCGGCGGCAAGCTCTGTGGTCTGTTACCTCTTGAACATCACCGCGGTCGACCCCATCAAGTACAACTTGCCGTTCGAACGGTTCATCTCGAGCATGCGCGAGGAGGAGCCGGATATCGATGTCGACTTCGACTCGGAGCGCCGTGAGGAGGTGATTCAGTACATGTTCGCGAAATACCAACGAGAGAATGCCGCTCAGGTGTCCAATGTCATCCAGTACCGGCCCAAGTTTGCCGTACGCGACATGGCCAAGGCACTCGGGCATAGCGCGGGCCAGCAAGACGCCTGGTCGAGGCAGGTGGAGCGCTGGGGCGCCGTCATCTCCAGCGGCGACCACGACATCCCGAACGACGTTGTCGGGCTCGCGTTCGAAGCGATGAAACTGCCGCGGCACCTAGGTATCCACTCCGGCGGGATGGTACTCACCAAGCGACCGGTGGGCGAGGTTGTGCCGGTGGAGTGGGCGCGCATGAAAGACCGCACGGTCGTGCAGTGGGACAAAGACGATTGCGCGTGGATGGGGCTGGTCAAGTTCGACATGCTCGGCCTCGGGATTCTGTCGGCGATGCAGTACACCTTCGACTTGGTCAACGATGCGCTTGGCGAACAGTGGGACCTGGACAGCATTCCGAAGGAGGAAGCCGGCGTTTATGACCAGCTCTGTCGGGCGGATGCGATCGGGGTGTTTCAGGTGGAGTCCCGGGCGCAGATGGGTCTGCTGCCCCGCCTGCAGCCCCGCGAGTTTTATCACCTGGTCGTGGAGATCGCGCTCGTGCGCCCCGGCCCAATTCAGGGCGGGGCCGTTCATCCTTACGTCAGGCGCAAGATGAAGCTCGAAGAGGAGACCTATCTCCACGAGAAGCTGCGGCCGGTGCTGGAGCGCACCAAAGGCATTCCGATCTTTCAAGAGCAACTCATGCAGATCGCGGTCGCGGTGGGGGGCTGCACGCCCGATGACGCCGATCACCTGCGCCGGGCGATGGGGTCAAAGCGCGGCATCGACAAGATCGAGAAATTGCGGTCGAAGCTCTACGTGGGCATGGCAACGCACGGCATATCGGGGGATGCCGCCGACAAGATTTACGGGGCAATTCAGGCCTTCGCCGGCTTCGGTTTCGCAGAAAGCCACGCCCTGAGTTTTGGGTTGCTCGTCTACGCCAGCGCGTGGTTGCGCCTGCACTACCCCGCGGCATTCCTGGCCGCCATGCTCCGTGCGCAGCCCATGGGGTTTTATTCGGCACAGAGTTTGGTGGCGGATGCCCGCAGGCACGGTGTCCAGGTGCTCCGGCCCGACATCCTCAGGTCAGGGGTGCACGCGTCGCTGGAGGGCACCGGGTCAGCCCCCGCCACCCCCACCGGCAGCACGTGCTGCCTCGATCGCCAGCAGCCGCCCGTGCCGGAGAAGTTCGATCGAACCGCCCACTTCGACACGGACGACCATCGCAGAGACGGTGCTTTCGTCGTACGTCTCGGCCTCGACGAGGTCACCGGCATTGGCGACAAGGTCGCGCAGAAGATCGTGGCAGAGCGTGACCGGGCTGGCGACTTCATCAGCATGAATGACCTCGTTCGCCGTGTGGGGCTCAGCACGGCGCAGCTCGAGGTACTTTCTGCCGCTGGCGCGTTCGACGGGTTCGGTATCTCGCGTCGCGAGGCGATGTGGAACGCGGGCAATGCGGCCCAGGACCGCGCCGAGTTTTTGCCCGGCAGCGTCGTGTCTGTGCAGCCGCCCCTGTTCGAGATGCCGTCGCCGGTCGACGAGCTGATGAGCGACCTGTGGGCGACGGGGGTCTCCACCGATAGTCATCCCGTGCACCATCTGCGACCGCTGCTGAGCGAGCGTGGAGTGCTGACCGCGGCGGGGCTCGTGACAGCAGAGTCGGGGCGCCGGATCGAAATCGGTGGTGTCGTCACCCACCGCCAGCGGCCGGCAACCGCCAGCGGCATCACCTTCCTGAACATCGAAGATGAAACCGGCCTGATCAACGTGATCTGCAGCGTGGGCGTGTGGACGCGGTATCGACGCGTGGTGCGCGAGGCCCCTGCGCTCATCGTCAGGGGCATTCTGGAACGCTCTGCTGAGGGCGTTATTAATGTTCTTGCCGACCGTTTTGAGCTTCTGTCGATGGCGCCGCGCACCAAATCTCGGGATTTCCGCTGAAGGTTCTTCATTACCATCGCGCACCAATTGTGAAATAGATGGCCAACACGAACGCATACTGCTATAGCCTGTGAACATCATCGGCGTTCTTTTCGGAGCGCGTCGATGTGGCCTCGACTGTCGGGGCCAGAAGAACGCTCCTGGAGGAGTTTTAAATGGCATTAGGCACCGTCAAGTGGTTCAACGCGGAAAAGGGCTTTGGCTTCATCGCCCCTGAGGACGGAAGTCCCGACGTGTTCGCCCACTACTCTGCTATCGCATCGAGCGGCTACAAGTCACTCGACGAGAACCAGAAGGTTGAATTCGACATCACCCAGGGACCGAAGGGTCCCCAGGCGGAGAACATCCGTCCCCTCTGATCTTGATAGTTCAGTAACGGAAACGCCCCGGTCCATACCGGGGCGTTTTCTTGTTAAGCGCTATGTTGTTTCGGCTTTATAGACAAGACAACGATGTCCTGACCTCAGGCCTGCGCCGTCCGGTGAGTACGAGAGGTACTCCGTCAGGCGGACGATACGGGATGGGTCGCCCTGAAATCCCGCGGGCGCAGCCCAGCGGCGGCGGAACGGGGGCGCAGGGGTGCTCACAATCTCATCCACGTGCTCTTGCGCTATCAGCGCCGGCTTTTAGCCGTGCATCCCGCGATGCAGGTAGTCGATGCGGGCCTGAAGCTGGGTGACGGTTGACTGGGCGACCGCTGGCCCTCCGCAGACGCGACGGAGCTCGGCATGGATGAGACCGTGCGGCTCGTTCGAGATTTTCGCGCGCCGCGCGACGAGCGAATTGAGCAGCGTGCGCTGCTGCTTGAGGTTGCGATACAACGGTTCGGGAAGCTCGGGGGCGGCGGAGGCCGGCCGGGACGATGACTTGCGTCCCTGGCGACGCTGGCGGTGCTCGAGTAGCTCGCGCAGTTGGGCGGGCTCAAGTATCCCGGGCAGGCCGATGAAGTCGAGTTCTTCATCGCTCCCCGTGGCTGCGGCAAAACCGAACTCGTCGCCGTCGAAGAGCACACGGTCAAAGTTGGCGTCAGACTCGATCGCTTGCCAGGTGAACTCATCGGTGAGTTCATCAGAGGTTGCCTCTTCGCGGTTTTCCTTCTCTAGGAGCGCGTCGTCGAGCAGTACATCGGTATCGGTGTCCCTGTCGAGGGCATGGTCGCGTTCCAGCTCGAGCAGGGTAGCCAAGCTGAGCAGCGCCGGCACGCTCGGCAGAAAGATTGATGCCACCTCTCCCCGGCGCCTAGAGCGCACGAAGCGCCCCACGGCCTGGGCGAAATAGAGCGCGGTCGCCGCGGAGGTTGCGTAGACCCCCACGGTGAGGCGCGGCACATCCACGCCTTCAGACACCATCCGCACGGCCACCATCCAGCG
>JANXTJ010000267.1 GCA_025352485.1 Salinibacterium sp. | reverse complement strand
GGGCCTGGGCGTGGGCTGTTGAGGTGCGGGGCTCGGTGACGACGAGAGGAAAAGCTTCCGACGCTCGCCGCGCCAGTCTGTTGTAGCCTGAGGCCGTGCCCAGTTCTGATGCACTCTTCGTTGGCTCGATTCCTGACCTGTACGACCGCATCCTCGTGCCGCTGATCTTCCAGCATTACGCCGAGGACATGTCTCTCAGGGTCGCCGCGCTGGCTCCGAGCAGGGTGCTTGAGACGGCCGCGGGAACGGGAGTAGTCACCCGGGAATTGTCGCGGGTTTTGCCCGTCGGCGTCGAGATGGTCGCCACCGATCTCAACCAGCAGATGCTCGACCGGGCGGCCGTGGTCGGCACCGACCGGCCGGTGCGCTGGCAGCAAGCGGATGCCATGGCGCTGCCATTTGACGATTCCAGTTTTGATGCGGTCATCTGCCAGTTCGGCGTGATGTTTTTCCCCGACAAGGCGAAGGCTTTCGCCGAAGCCAGACGCGTGCTCCGGCCCGGCGGCGCGTTCGTATTTAACGTGTGGGACGGCCTGGCCGATAATGACTTCGCGCGTCTGGTCGATGAAACGCTGGCGACCGTTTTTCCGCAGGATCCGCCCGATTTCATCGGGCACATCCCCCACGGCTACCACGATCGCGTGACGATCGCCGCCGACCTCATGAGCGCAGGGTTCACGGCTGCGCCATCCTTCGACACGGTCGTCCACAGCAGTCGCGCGGTCACCCCCCTCGAGGCGGCCACCGCCGTGTGCCAGGCGACACCGGTGCGCAACATGATCGAGTCACATCCCGGTGCGACCCTGGCCGAGGCAACTGCTGCCTGCGCGGCCGCCATCACCGAGCACTTCGGCGATGGTCCCGTCGAGGGGAAGATCCAGGCGCAGGTAGTCCTCGTCCGCAGCTGAGGCCTTCGGCGAGCAATCCGCGGTCGTGTGCCGTGGCTCCGCTACCGCGTGCCGGGCATCCGGCGGTGCGCAGCAGCTGGCTCTCGGGTGGCCGGTCTCGGCATCCCTCTCCGGGCTTTTGTAGTTGCGCATTGGCCTCCGAAGTACCGCGCTCATCGGCCTCGCCTTCGCCGTCTTCGGCACGGCCTCCCTCTGGTTCCTCACGAACACCGGGCCGGTCGCGATCGTCGCGATCTACTGCTTCGGGATCGTGATCGGAATCGGGATGGGCGTCATCTCGACCTCAGCCCTCATCTCCGCCCAGTCGAGCGTGCCGTGGGACGAGCGCGGCGTAGCCAACTATGCACATTCTTGGCGTCAGTGGTCAATCCGAGCTTCGCTCTGGCGAGACTGGCCGGGTGATGACCAATCCGATTCCTTGTTTGTCTACGCCAATAGACATAGAATCTAAACCGGCTAGACTGCTGTGAAGCGACGTGCAGTGCTCAAGACGATTAGGGTCGCCGCGCGAGCGCGGGGCCTCGAGTTCCGAGAAGTCGAGCTCACCAACCACACCGGGGTCATTGTGGGTGAGACACGCAGCACTCTTGGACGGCACTCCGAGATCGCTGATGGCACGGCCTACGCCTTCTTCAGGCAGTTCGAGAGCGAGTTGGGAAAGGGATGGTGGCGATGATGTATACATCACGCGCACACAGAGAAGGTCAGTGGTGGATCGTACAAAACGATCAGCATCCTGGCGCCCTCTCCCAGGTGAAGCGTCTGGATCTCGCTGCCGAAGCGCAACGAGAGGCGATCGCTTTCGTTGCGGAAGTCCCGGTGGGTTCGGTCGAGGTGACGGTGCGGGCCGCGATCACCCCAGAAATTGATCGCCAGCTGGCTGAGGCGTCAACACTGCGGGGAGAAGCGCGGGCGAAGGAGCAGCACGCGGCATCAATACGGCAGACCGTGGCAGACCACCTCGAGGCGGATGGCTTCACCCTGCGCGAGATCGGAATCATCCTGGGCGTGTCTTACCAGCGCGCGCACCAACTACGCACGCTTCAATTCAAGGCCCCAGCGCATTCAGTGAGGTCGGCCAGCGGACTCGATGAGCAAATTGCGGTGGAGCGCAGCGGT
>JANXTJ010000259.1 GCA_025352485.1 Salinibacterium sp. | reverse complement strand
CACAACCGGCTCGCAATCCTCGCTGGTCGTCGTCCGGCTCCGCGGGGGGATGGACTATCAGCAGCTGGTGGCCAACACCTCCGACCCGGCCTATGCCGCAGACCGCCAGTCTCTTGCGCTGACGCCGGCGAACAGCACGCCGTTGGGGGCAGGATACGTTCTCAACAATGACGCATCCGCGTTGCTGCCCATCGTAAAGACCGGGCAAGCCTCATTCATCAATGCGGTGGGGCTACCCGGCCAAATTCGAGCCCACGACATCGCCTCCCGCCAGATGGAGACGGGGTTGGGGAGCGAGGGAATTTTGGCGAACCTCCAAAAAAATGACCAGACTCGCACCCTCATTTCGCTCTCGCCGACCCCACCGCTCATGATGAGCGGAGCGACGAGCCTGCAAATCGGAACCAGCAACCCTGGGCTGTTTCCCCACCCCGTTGGTTCCACTTCGCCATCCTCGATCGCCACGACGTTCGGTTCCATCATGAACGCCCGAAAGTTTCCCGCCACGCTCTCGCAGTACTTCGGCCAGGCGATTTTCCTCGACGGTCTCGCAAAGGAGGCACAAGCGCCGGCTGGTTTGGCGGGCACGTCAAAAGCATCTGCGGGCACCGCTCAGCAGTTCTCCACCCTCTCCGGCCTTATCGACACCAGAGTGGGAAACACCTATTACCTGTCTGCGGCCGGCGGCTATGACCACCACGCGTCTGAAGTCTCGCGGTTCGACCCGCTGGCCAAGGATCTTTTTAGCAACCTGGCAAAGTTTTATGCGCAGGAGAGCGCGAAGTCGAAACTGACCGTCGTCGTTTTCTCGGAGTTCGGTCGCACCGACATGGTGAACGGCAGTTCCGGAACCGACCACGGCATCGCTGGCGGCATGATCGTGCTCAGCAACGCGATGAAACTCCCGACGATGCTCGGCTCGATGCATCCGAGTACCGACCTGAACAACTGGACAGACACGCAGATCGACGAACGAGATGTCTGGTCCACGATCTTCAACGACCTCTACGCGGTTCCGCAATCCGCTCTGTTCGGGCGCGATATCCCGCTGGCGAACGGGCCGGTGACGATCCCGTAGGTTTCACTCCTCGTCGGGGATATAGCGTTCGCACCCCTCGTCAAGGGACATCCACTTTTCCCCACCCCGCGTCAAGGTCTATCCACTTTCCCCACCCCGCGTCAAGGTCTATCCACTTTTCCCACCCCGCGTCAACCCGGCGTCTGCGAGTTCCGCGAAAAAGCGGGGCCGACCTACTATCTAGTCATGGCCACAAATGAATTTAATTCGCCCATTCACCGCGCGGGGACCAGAGTGGTCGTCGCCCTCGTTCTGGGAATCGTGGTGGCCATCGTGGTCGGAACGACGGTGCGGTGGGCGTTCGCTCCCGCCTTTGGCTGGATCTGCGTTGCGCTGGTCTATCTGATCTGGACGTGGGGGGTGATCGGTCGCTTCGACGATGCCCAAACTGCTCGGTACGCCATTCGAGAAGACCGTTCGCGGCTCGCCGCCGAGGTTCTCCTGCTGAGCTCGAGCATCGCAAGCTTCGGCGCAATCGCCCTGATCCTGATCGAGGCGGGAAGCGCACAGGGCGTGGCGAAGGCCCTCCTGGTCGGACTCGCCTTGGCCACCATCGTGCTCTCCTGGCTGCTGGTCACCACGGTGTTCACGCTACGCTACGCGCACCTGTACTACAGCAACGACCCGGGCGGCATCGACTTTAACCAGAGCAATCCACCCGTCTACCTCGACTTCGCCTACCTCGCTGTGACCATAGGCGCGACCTACCAGGTCTCGGACACGGACATCGAAGACCATGCGATCCGCATGACGGCGCTTCGCCACTCGCTGCTGGCCTTCGTTCTGGGCGTGTTCGTGCTGGCCACGAGCATCAATCTGATCGCCGGTCTCGTTAAGTAGGGCTTTCTCGACCTAGTGCCAACCCGGGTTGCGCCGCGCAACCCGGGGCTGCTGTCGGCATAGCCGGCTGACAGCACGAGTTTCTCCGCGAAGAGTGTGAGTTGGCGGCGAGAGTCATGGGTGACGGCCGGAATCCCGCGGGCTAGGACGCGCGGCGGGGGTGATTCCCCGGACATTCGGATGGG
>JANXTJ010000203.1 GCA_025352485.1 Salinibacterium sp. | reverse complement strand
CAGCAGCCACTCGCGCCGGGTGGGTGGCACCCACCGGCGGCTCAGGAGCACGACGATGCCGAGCAGCACCGCGCCCACGATCAGCCGGCCGAGGGCAAGTGCTCCGCCCGAAAAGTCGTGCCCGGCGCCGCGGATAACGATGAACGCACTGGCCCAGGCCAGAATCGTCACACCGATCGCCACCAGCACCCATGGCGTGGGCTGTGGGGTGTGTTGTGGCGTGGTCTGCGGGCTCGGCTGCTGGGCTGCGTTGGTCACGCCCTCAGGTTACCGAGCCCCGGCGACTCAGCCGTTCTGCGCGTCGCGCCAGGCGAGCCAGCGGGTGACATTGGTGAAGTCGTAATCGGGACCGCCGATGCCCACGGAGAACATCGTGGCGCCGAGGGCAAGAATCTCATCGGCATAGCTTTCATCACGCTTGCCGATTTCGGTCGAAATCTCGATCTCGTTCATGTCGCGACCAACGACCGCGCAGTGCTCCGCCAGGATGCCGAGCTTGTGGGTGAGCACCTCCGGCTCCGAGAAGCTGTGCCAGATGTCGGCGTG
Source organism: Salinibacterium sp. (assembly GCA_025352485.1). Taxonomy (GTDB): domain Bacteria; phylum Actinomycetota; class Actinomycetes; order Actinomycetales; family Microbacteriaceae; genus Rhodoglobus. The sequence goes on along the minus strand of JANXTJ010000203.1, from coordinate 1,831 downwards.
TTTGGCGACGAGGCGCAGGGTCTTCTTCTCGCCGCCACCGCCGATGAGCACCGGGATCTTCCGGGTGGGCGCGGGGTTGAGCTTCGCCCAGCGAGCCTCGATCTTGGGCAGGGCGTCGGCGAGGGCATCCAGTCGCTGGCCCGCGGTGCCGAACTCGTAGCCGTACTCGTCATAGTCGCGCTCGAACCAGCCAGAGCCTGTGCCGAAAATGAAACGACCGGTGTCGGTCGACCCCGCGCTGATGTGGTCGAGCGTGCGGGCCATGTCGGCCTGCAGGTCGGCGTTGCGGTAGCTATTGCAGTTCACGAGCGTGCCGAACTCGACCCGACTGGTGATCTCCGCCCACGAGCCGAGCTCTGTCCAGGCCTCAAAATGCAGGCCATCAGGGTCGCCGTACAGGGGAAAAAAATGGTCCCAGTTGAACAGGATGTCGACGCCGAGGTCTTCCAATTTGCGCACGGTATCGCGGATCGTGGCGTAGTTGGCGTGCTGCGGTTGAACCTGGACTCCCAAGCGAATGGGACGTGCTGGGCGTGAAGTCATGGCTCCACGCTACTCGCCCGAGTTGCGGACTTCGGCCGGTGCGCGTGTGACAGAACGGGGCAGAAGTCCGCGACTCGCGGGGCTCACGCGGGGCGCGGGCGGGGTCAGCGCGGGGTGCGCGCGGGGTCAGCGACCCAGAAACTTCTGCAGGCTAGTGAGCTCCTCGGCGGTCGGACCACCGGGTTTGGCGCCGAGGCCGAAGCCGGAGCCGGTCGCTCCCGTACTCACCGGGGCACCGGATGCCAGCGCCGCGTTCTCTGCCGCACGCTTGGCCGGATTGCCGGACTTTGACCCCTTTTTCTTGGGCTGCTGCTTTGCTACCCCGCCAAATTTTGCTCCGGGAATCGGGCCCATGCCCGGCACCTGGGGCATGCCGCCCTTTGCCACGGTCTTCATCATTTTGGCGGCCTGATCGAAGCGGTTCACCAGGGCATTGACCTCGGTGACCGAGGTACCCGAACCTCGGGCGATGCGCACCCGGCGCGACCCGTTGAGCAGTTTCGGCACCCGGCGTTCCTGCAGCGTCATCGACTGGATGATCGCCTCCGTGCGGGTGATCTCCGACTCGTCGAAGTTCTCGAGTTGTTGGCGCATACCCTTAGCGCCCGGCAGCATCCCGAGCATGTTTTTGATGGAGCCCATGTTCTTGAGCTGCTGCATCTGGCCGAGGAAGTCTTCGAGCGTGAAGCTATCCGTCGCGAATTTTTCCGCGACCTTGCGGGACTCTTCCTCGTCGAAGGTCTTCTGGGCGGTCTCGATGAGGGTGAGGATGTCGCCGAGATCCAGGATGCGGCTGGCCATGCGATCCGGATAGAACGGTTCGAAATCGTCGAGCCCCTCCCCCGTCGACGCGAACAGGATGGGGCGCCCGGTCACGGAGGCCACGGAGAGCGCGGCGCCACCGCGCGCGTCGCCGTCGAGCTTGGAGAGCACCACTCCGGTGAAGTCGACCCCCTGCTGGAAGGCGCGGGCCGTCGTGACGGCGTCTTGCCCGATCATCGCGTCGATGACGAATAGCACCTCGTCAGGGTCAATCGCCTTGCGGATGTTTGACGCCTGCTTCATCAGCTCGGCATCGACGCCGAGGCGCCCGGCCGTATCGACGATGACCACGTCGTACTGCTTCTGTTTCGCAAACTTCAGGGCGTCCTTGGCCACCTTGACCGGGTCGCCCTTACCGTTGCCCGGCTCTGGCGCGAACACGGCCACTCCGGCCTGTTGAGCGACCACCTGAAGCTGCGTGACGGCGTTCGGGCGCTGGAGGTCGGCGGCGACCAACAGCGGCGTG
>JANXTJ010000200.1 GCA_025352485.1 Salinibacterium sp. | reverse complement strand
GAACGCCGAGCGCCCCGCGTACACCGCGGCATCGCCGAGTTCCTCTTCAATGCGCAGCAGCTGGTTGTACTTGGCGACGCGCTCGCCGCGGGCAGGGGCACCGGTCTTGATCTGGCCGGAGTCGGTCGCCACCGCGAGGTCGGCGATCGTGGTGTCTTCCGTCTCGCCGGAGCGGTGCGACAGGATCGCGGTGTAGCCAGCGCGCTGAGCCATGGCCACGGCATCCAGAGTCTCGGTCAGTGTGCCGATCTGGTTCACCTTGACGAGAATCGAGTTGCCGACATGCTCGTCGATGCCCCGCTTGAGGCGCGTCGGGTTGGTGACGAACAGGTCCGACGATCTGCACCTTCGTGCCGAGCTGCTCGGTGAGGTGCGCGTAGCCCTCCCAGTCGTCTTCGGCCAGCGGGTCTTCGATGGAGGCCAGCGGGTAATCGTTGACCAGCCCGACCCAAAAAGCGGTGAGCTGTTCGCCGGTGAGCTTCTGCTTCTCGAACGAGTAGATGCCATCGGCGAAGAACTCGGTGGCCGCGACATCCAGCCCGAGGGCGAAGTCTTTGCCGGGGGTGAAGCCGGCGCTTGAGATCGCTTCGACGATGAAATCGAGCGCCGCGCGGGCGCCGGGAAGGTCGGGCGCGAAGCCACCCTCGTCGCCGAGCCCGGTCGGCAGGCCGGCCTTCTTGAGCAGGGCCTTCAGCGCGTGGTAGACCTCAACGCCCTGGCGCAGCGCCTCTGAATAGGTCTCCGCGCCGATCGGCAGGATCATGAATTCTTGGATGTCGAGGGCGGTGTCTGCGTGCGCGCCACCGTTGATGATGTTCATCAGCGGCACGGGCAGGGTGTGCGCGTTGGGTCCGCCGAGGTAGCGGAACAGCGGAAGGTCGACCGAGTCGGCCGCGGCGCGGGCGACGGCGAGCGAAACGCCGAGGATCGCGTTGGCGCCCAGCTTCTTCTTGTTGTCGGTGCCGTCGATGGCGATGAGTTCGGCATCCAGGATGCGCTGCTCGGTGGCCTCAAAGCCTTCGATTGCTGGGCCGAGAACGTCGAGAACCGCTTCGACGGCTTTCTCGACGCCTTTGCCGCCGTAGCGCTTGGAGTCTCCGTCGCGCAGCTCGTAGGCCTCAAAAGCTCCGGTGGATGCGCCCGACGGCACGGCGGCACGAGCGACTGTGCCGTCGTCGAGCAGGACTTCGACCTCGACGGTCGGGTTACCCCGGGAGTCGAGAATTTCGCGGGCGCCGACTGCTTCGATCAAAGCCACGGGGGTCTCCTTTTAGGTTCTTGTGTGGACGAGAGTGGTGGTATCCGGTTGGAATCTTACCCGGGCAGGTTGGCCGCCCCGCGAAGGGCTTTGAAGTCGAGCGAGTCGAGCGTCGTGGCGGCCGAAACCACGGCGTACGACGTGAAACCGGATGCCGCAAGCTGTTCCAGAAGTGGGGCCAGATTCTTCGGGGTGCGCACCAGTCGCACCCGCCTGCCCGTGGCGATGAGCTGCGATTGCAGGGCGGCGATAGCGCCGGGTTCCGCATCGGCGTCATGGAGCAGCGCCACGGCATCCGGATGCCCGCCGGCGGGTAAATCGACGAGATCGATGATGCGCTCGAAGCCGAACGAGAAGCCCGCGGCGGGAACGTCGCTGCCGAGGAACCGGCCGATCATGTTGTCGTAGCGCCCGCCGCCGCCGAGCGAATAGCCGAGCTGGGGGTGCACAACTTCGAAGATCGCGCCGGTGTAGTAGCCCATGCCGCGCACCAGCCACGGGTCGAACTGGATGAGCGGCTCGGGCGGCGCGTTCGTCGCGGCGGGGCCGGCGTTCGTCGCGGCGGGGCCGGCCGTGACGGCGGCGCGAGCGGCCTCCACCGCGAGGCCGATCGCGGCGAGGGATGCGACGGCCGCGGCATCCACCCCTTCGGGAAGAAGCTTGCGGATCGCCGCCTCGCCGAACGGCAGGAAATCGAGCGTCACCGGCCGGGTGAAGAAAGCGGCGAGGGCGTCGACGGGCGCATCGGGAAACGCCCGTTGGCGCAACTCCGCGATGACGCCGTCCTCGCCGATCTTGTCGAGTTTGTCGAGGGTGATGAGCACCGCGTCATGCTCTTTCGCCGGGAATCCGAGGATCGTGAGGGCGCTAGTCAGCAGACGACGGTCGTTGATGCGGATGCTGCAGCCCTGCAGCCCGAGCGCGTCAAGGGTCGCGGCGGTGGCGGAGAGCAGCTCGACTTCGGCGATCGGGCCGGATTCGCCGATGATGTCGATGTCGCACTGCACAAACTGTCGGTAGCGGCCCTTTTGGGGGCGCTCGGCTCGCCAGACCGGTGCGATCTGGATGGAGCGGAATACCGTGGGCAGCTCGCCGCGGTGGCTCGCGTAAAAGCGGGCCAGCGGAACGGTCAGGTCGAAGCGAAGCCCGAGGTCGGCGAGGTCGAGCGGGTCGGTCACGTCCGCGAGGGATTCACGGGTGATGCCGCGCTTCATCACGGCGAATGCGAGCTTTTCGTTGTCGCCGCCGAGACCCGCGTGCAGTCGGTCGCTGTCTTCCATGACCGGAGTTTCGATCTCATCGAAGCCGCGGGCCGAGTAGGCGTGACGGATGACCCCGAGGATGCGTTCCCGTTTGGCCTTGTCGGCGGGGAGAAAATCGCGCATACCGCGAGGAGGATTGACAGCAGAAGCCATGCGTCGATTCTGTCAGCACGGCCCGGTTCGCACGGCGCGTTGCTCGGCTCGGTTCCGGGGCCATTCAGTCTGCCCCCATCCGAGGTACAGTTGCGTGACAGTCGGCATGGTCGACGTCAGTCCGAAATCGGAATTATTCATTCTGAGAAACACAGTGCCCGGATCCCGCACGGTGGTTACCGGCACAGCAGTTACCAGCACGTGGTTGCTCACACGGTGTTCATTGGTACAGGCGCTCGTGGGAACCTTCCTCCGGCACCGGATCAGCGGCCCGCTGTCGAGTTGATTGCACACGCTGGGTCGCCGCGGTGTTTCTCACTAGACGAACCGGCGGATCGGGTAAAACCGTCGGTTCGACGAACACGGTTCGCTCTCGCGCGTTACGCGTTGATTAGCGCCGTGTTCACAGGTGCCCTCTCCATTCGGGTTGGGGAGGGCACCGCCCCGGCTGGCGTGGGCGCAGTCCAACCGGTTCGATCCGTACGCCGTGCCCGATTCAGCACGCCGTGCCCGATTCAATCTGCCGTGCCCGATTCAGTCTGCCGTTCCCGATTCAGTCTGCCGTGCCCGATTCAGTCTGCTGTTCCCGTGCCGATCACGCCGGCGTCGCTGGCCAACTCCACCTCGTGGTCGCGGATCTCGGCCTGCAGATCCCTCAGCGCCGAACGCAGGGCACGCTCGGAGTCGAGCCCGTTGGCTTTCGCGGACGCCACGATCGCCAGCAGTAATGGCCCGAGTTCGTCTTCGTCGGTGACGTTCATGGCTCCGGGCAGCTTGGCGTCGAGTAAGCCGATCTTGTGCGCGCGGCCGAGGAGTTTATCGGCGAGCGCGAGCGAGGGCATCCCCTGCGGTATGCCGTCGAGAACACTGGTGCGGTGCGGTTTTTCAACCGTTTTGAGGCGGTCCCAGCTTTCCACGACCGCTTCGGGGGTATCGGCGATCGCGTCGCCGAAGACGTGCGGATGCCGCCCGATCATCTTCTGTGTCATGTGCGCGGCCACGTCCTCCAGGGTGAAGAGCCCCGCTTCGGCCGCGATGTCGGAGTGGAAGATCACCTGGTAGAGCACGTCGCCGAGCTCTTCGATTAGCTCGGCGGTGTCGCCGGATTCGATGGCGTCGACCAGCTCGTAGGTTTCTTCGATCAGGTATTGCACGAGCGACGCGTGGGTCTGCTCGCGGTCCCAAGCGCAGCCGCCCGGAGCGCGCAGCTTTTCGAGCACCGCCACAAGTTCGTCGAGTTTTGGGTTAACACCTGGGCTCGGGGCCGCGTCTGCGCTCATGCGGTCAAGTCTCGCATCGGCTGGCGGTTCAGTGCCGGTGGCCGGTCCGGTAGTCGGGCGGAGTAGTCGGGCGGGGTAGTCGGGCAGGGCGGGTGGGGTGGGCGGGCAGGGTGGGTGGGCAGGGTGGGTGGCAGGGTGGGTAGGTAGTCAGGCAGGGTGGCTGGGCAGGTGGGGTGGGCAGGGCGGGTGGGGTGGCTGGTCAGGGTGACTCAACACAGTGGAAGCTCTGCGCGGTCAGCACGCAGCGCCCGCTCGGCGCGGCATGCTGGCCAGTCCCACGCTCCGAGCGGCGCACCGCCCGGCATAACGGCCGGCATGCGCCCCGCCGTGACCCACTTGGCTCAGACCGCGTGCGCCATCAGTTCACGCATTGCGCGGCTTTTTGTGGGCATCGGGATCTTGACGCGGTCTCGGTCGACCGACGCGGGGGGAATGAGCCAGTGGTCGGCACCCGATCGTTCGATGCCCCAGCCATTGTTGTGAACAAGCAGGTGGTGATGTCGGCAGAGGAGAATGCCGTCTTTCACCGAAGTACCGCCGTGATCTCGACCCCAGTGTTTGACGTGATGGGCCTCGCACCAGGACGGTGGGCGATCACAGCCCGGCATGCGGCATCCACCGTCTCTGGCCGCGAGGGCGATGCGCTGGATACGGTTGTGCAGGCGGTGCTCGCGGCCGAGGTCGAGGGGTTGGCCTGCGGCATCCACTCGGATTGTCACGGTGGAGCCGGAGCACACCAGCCGCTCGACGGACTCGATGGAGATGGGGTCGGCCTGACCCTCGATGAAACCGTGCGACGCCACGCCGTGGAATGCGGGCGCGTGCGCTGCGGTGCCATTGGTGGCCAGGGCGTGCCCTGCCGCGACACCAAAGGCCGGGCCACCAGCCGACGGGCCGGCGAGGGCGCGCACCGGGACGAGGATTCGGATCGAGGGGGCGCCCGATCCGAGAAGCTGGCTGTCGTTCGCGTCTGCCCCCTGCCGCAGCAACTCGAGGAAGACGTCGGAGGCGAGCTGCTCGGTGGTGCGCTCGTCAGCGAGAATGCTTGCCGCTTGTGCGGAATCGACGAAGCGCGGGCCGCCGCGTCGCGGTGAGGTGGCGCGGTCGTAGAGGTCAGTGACGATGGCAGCGGTCTCGGGGTCGAAGCGCCAGATCAGCTCACCGTGGCCATCCGGATGCGTGCGCAACCGCAGGGAACGTTGGTCGCGACGCTCGCGCTCCCGATCGGCGATGCCGGACTCGTCGAGTTGGTCGCGAAGCTCTTTAGCGCGGCGGAAGAGACGATCGGGATCGAGCACGCCGGCTTCCGCGCACAGCTGAGCAGCGGCATCCGCGAGGGCTTCAGATCTGACAGAGGCACTCGGCGTGCCGAGGCCCGCGCGAATCGAGTCTGCCGATGCCATCGGCAGAGTGCCCGCGGTGATGGCTTCGCCGAGCGGAATGAGCCAGGGTTCGGCGGGCTCGGCCGAGTCGATCGCCTCGCGGACCACGCGGCCGAGGCGAACCGCCGTCGATGCGTCGCGCGCGGTGGAGCGGGTCGAGACTCGAACGAGCTCTTCGGCAGTGCGGTAGCCGGAGCGCTGCGCGAGGCCGCCGTGCCCGAGGTCGGGGGTGGACCGATACGCGATCTCGCCGGCAATGACGACGGCTTGGGCATCAACGAGTTGGCGCTCAAGGCCGACGAGACGGTTGAGTTCGAGGAGAGCCGAATCACCGAGGGAACGGTAATCGGTGGCATTCTTTGACACCCGCGCGAGCGCGTCGAGGGCCGCGCTAAACGCGGTCGCGAGGGTGTCGGTGGGGGTCATGGTTCTATTGTTTCAGGTCGAACGTATGTTCGAAAGTGCGGGTCGGCGTTTCATGACAAGTATTTTTTGGGGGCGCCTGTGGAGGAGAAGATGAAGGGCGCGCACACCGCGAGGTCGGCGGCGGCTGCAACACTGGGATCGATGACGACACGCGACGATGCCCTCGAGATTCTGCGCACGCTGGTCGGGGCGGGTAGTGGCCCAGCGGGTGGGGCCGCGCCAGCCGGGGCCGCGCCGGGTGGAGCCGCGCCGGGTGGAGCCGCGCCGGAAAGCACCGTCGACTTCCACGAGGGGCAGTTCGAGGCAATATCCGCGCTGGTCGATGACCGACGCCGGGCGCTGGTCGTGCAGCGCACGGGCTGGGGCAAGTCCGCCGTGTATTTCGTCGCCACGCTATTACTGAGACGCCAGGGCGCGGGCCCGACGATCCTCGTGTCGCCGCTACTCGCGTTGATGCGCGACCAGATTGCCGCGGCATCCCGAGCGGGGGTGCGGGCCGTGGCTATCAACTCGACGAACCCGCACGAGTGGGCCGACATCCAGCAACAGCTTCGGGATGACGCCATCGACGTGCTGCTCGTCAGCCCCGAGCGGCTCAACAACCCGCAGTTTCGCGAACAGCAGCTGCCAGAACTGGTCAGGAGAACCGGGCTGCTCGTCGTGGATGAGGCGCACTGCATCAGCGATTGGGGGCACGACTTCCGGCCCGACTACCGGCGGCTTCGCGAGCTGATCGAGCGACTTCCGGCGGGGGTCCCGGTGCTGGCGACGACGGCGACCGCCAACAGCCGCGTGGTCGACGACGTGGCGGAACAGCTCGGCGCGGTCGAGCGAGACGACGTGGCGGAGCAGTTGGGCGCGGTGGAGAAGGTCACCATCATCCGCGGCCCGCTCGCCCGCAAATCCCTCCGCCTGGGAGTACTCCGCTTGCCCGACGCCCCAGCGCGCCTGGCCTGGCTGCTCACCCACCTCGATGAGCTGCCGGGCAGCGGCATTATCTACACGCTCACCGTCGCCGCGGCCGTCGACACCGCACGCCTGCTGCGCGATGCTGGGCACAACGTGCGGGCCTACACCGGGCAGACGGATACGGCCGAGCGCGAGGAATCCGAGCAGCTGCTGAAGGCCAACCAGGTGAAGGCCCTCATCGCCACGAGCGCCCTCGGCATGGGTTTCGATAAGCCCGACCTAGGTTTCGTGTTGCACCTGGGCGCACCCAGTTCGCCGGTTGCCTACTACCAGCAGGTCGGCCGCGCGGGTCGGGCCACCGACAATGCCGACGTGCTGCTGCTTCCCGGCCCGGAGGACGAAGCGATCTGGAAGTATTTCGCCACCGCAAGCATGCCGTCGCAGGTGCGAGCGGAAAACGTGTTGCGCGAGCTGGAGCCCGAGCGGCCCACCAGCACGCCGGCGCTGGAGGCCAGGGTCGACATCCGCCGCACGCCGCTTGAGCTGTTGCTGAAAGTGCTCGACGTTGATGGCGCGGTACAGAAGGTGCAGGGCGGCTGGGTCAGCACCGGTCAGCCGTGGGCGTATGACGCGGAACGTTACGCGAAGATCGCGGCGGCTCGCACCGCCGAGCAGGAGCACATGCTCGAGTATGAGCGGCTGGTGGCGGGCACCGCGGGCTGCCGGATGGCATACCTGCAACGGGCCCTCGATGACGACACGGCGACTCCGTGTGGGCGGTGTGACAACTGCGCGGGCGTCTGGTACCCCGTGGATGTTGCGCCGGGCGCGGCGGTGAGTGCTGCGGCATCCCTCGACAAGGTGGGGGTGCCGGTGGAGCCGCGCGCCCAGTGGCCGGTCGGTTCGCCGAGCGTGAAAGGCAATATCGCGCCCGCCGAGCGCATGCTGGAGGGTCGCGCCCTGGCCCGCCTCACCGATCTCGGCTGGGGACCTCCGCTCCGGCCAAACCCTCGCCCTCGATGTGATGAGCGAGTATGTGGTGTTTTTGA
>JANXTJ010000116.1 GCA_025352485.1 Salinibacterium sp. | reverse complement strand
TGGCGAAACCGCTGGGCGTCTCGCCGCGCGAGCTCGCCGAGGAAATTGCCACGGCTGCCGCCCAACTTGCCGGTGTGGCCTCGGTGAATGTTGCCGGCCCCGGCTTCATCAACGTCACGCTGGATGCCGCAGCCGCCGGCGCCCTCGCGAAAACCATTGTCGAGCAGGGTGAGGCATACGGCTCGGGTGACCTCTACACCGGCGTAACGATCAACCTCGAATTTGTCTCGGCGAACCCGACGGGGCCGATTCATATCGGCGGGGTGCGCTGGGCGGCGGTGGGGGACAGCCTCGCCCGCATTTTCCAGGCGCAGGGCGCCATCGTCACCCGGGAGTACTACTTCAACGACCACGGGGCGCAGATCGACCGCTTCGCGCGCAGCCTGCTCGCCAGCTATCTCGGCGAACCTGCTCCGGAGGACGGCTACGGCGGCGCCTACATCTCCGACATCGCGGCGAGGGTCATGGCGGTGCACCAGGGAGACCTGGCCCAAATCGCCCGCGCCGAGCAGCAGGAGGTCTTCCGCTCGATCGGCGTTGAACTCATGTTCGGCGACATCAAGGCGAGCCTGCACGAGTTTGGCGTGACCTTCGACGTTTACTTCCACGAAAACGAGTTGCACCAGTCCGGTGCCGTCGAGAAGGCCATCGGCCGGCTGAGCGAGCTCGGCGCGATCTATGAGGCGGAGGGCGCGACTTGGTTCCGCTCTACCGACTACGACGATGACAAAGACCGGGTTCTGATCAAGAGCGATGGTGAGGCCGGCTACATCTCGGGCGACTTGGCCTACTACCTCAACAAGCGCGAGCGCGGCTTCGAGCGCAACATCATCATCCTCGGTGCCGACCACCACGGCTACGTGCGCAGGCTGATGGCGATGACCCGCGCGTTCGGCGACGTGCCCTACGTAAACCTTGAGATTCTCATCGGTCAGCTGGTCAATTTGGTGCGCGAAGGGGAGCCGCTGCGCATGTCGAAACGTGCCGGAACTATCGTCACCCTCGATGATCTGGTCGATGCCGTCGGGGTGGATGCCGGGCGCTACGCGCTCGTGCGCAGCTCTATCGACTCGCAGGTCGACATCGATCTCGACCTGTGGGGAAAAAAGACCAGCGACAACCCGGTGTTCTACGTGCAGTACGCGAACGCCCGCACCCACTCGGTGGCCAAGAATGCCGCGGCATCCGGCGTTGACCGCTCGGCCTTTGACGCCAGCCTGCTCGAGCACGAGACCGAGAGCATCCTGCTCGGAATTCTCGCCGAATTTCCCCGGGTGTTGAGGCAGGCGGCAGAGCTGCGCGAACCCCACCGGGTGGCCCGCTATGCCGAAGAAATTGCCGGCGCCTATCACCGCTGGTACGACAACTGCCGCGTCACTCCGCTCGGCGACGAGGTCGTCACCGACCTGCACCGCACGCGCCTGTGGCTCAACGATGCCGTCGGGCAGGTTCTGCGCAACAGCCTCGCGCTGCTGGGTGTCAGTGCCCCAGAAAGGATGTAATTCCGTGAGTACAGAGCCGCTTCCCGAGCCGGCGGCGGCGCCGCCGGTAGCGCCGGCCGACGCGCCCGCCATTGCCCCGAAAAAGTCGCGCCGCCGCCTTATCATCGCCGGAGCCGTGCTCGTGCTGCTCGTGGCCGGATTCGTGGCGGCCGACACCGCGGCCAAGAGCTACGCGACCGGCCGCGTGAAAGACGGCATCATCGCGGCACTCAAGATCGACCCGGCCACGCCGGTGAATGTCGACCTGGGCGGGGGCTCCATCATCGCCCAAGCGATGACCGGGCACATCGATAGGGTCACGGTCGACGTGCCCACGCTGAGTTTTGGAAATCTGACCGGCTCGGCTCACATCGTGGCAACAAACGTGCCGCTCGACAGCAGCAAACCCGTCGACCAACTCGGCGTCGTCGTCAGCATCAACCAAGAGAACGTGCGCAAGCTCGCCGCATTCCTGGGCGGGCCGGACATCAAGCAGATCGACGTCGGCAACGGGGTCATCACGTTCGGTACCCAGCTGACCGCGTTCTTCATCCCGATCCCGGTGTCGGTCGATCTTCAGCCGTCGGCAAAAGATGGCGGCATCAACTTCGCACCCACGTCGATCAAAATCGGTGCGAACCAGATCGCGGTCGCCGACCTGGGCGCCAGCCCGCAGTTCGGATCCCTCGCCAGCACCCTGCTCGCGGCGCAGCAGGTGTGCGTGGCTAGTTCGCTGCCGACCGCACTGAAACTGACCGACGTGCGAGTCTCCGGGAGCGTCGTCGTCGTCACGCTCGACGGCGCTGGCGCGGCCCTTGGCGGCCAGGGGCTCACCACTTACGGCACCTGCCCGGCGGCCAAATAGCGCCGAGCCGCTAGTATTTAGGTGGCTTCAGGGACCAATCCGGGTTCGCTCGCCTCACCAGACCGTCTCTCCGTGAGGTAGCTCCTTGTCCAATCCGCTCGCCCCGTCCTGGCTCGTTACGCCGGATGACGCCAACGCGCTGCCCGCCACCGTGTGGTCGCAGAATGCGCTGCGCTCCGCTGCCGGTGAACTGACGATTGCGGGCGTCGCGGCCTCCGCCCTGGTCGAGCAGTTCGGCACCCCCGTATACGTGGTGGATGAGGCCGACGTCAGGGTGCGGGCCCGGGGCATCCGAGCGGCATTCGATCGCGAGTGCGCCAGGGTCGGCACCACCGCGAAGGTGTACTACGCCGGTAAGGCGTTTCTTTCCACGGAGGTCGCGCGCTGGGTTAGCGCGGAAGGCCTCAACATCGACGTCTGCAGCGGGGGAGAGCTTGCCGTCGCGCTCGCCGCCGGCGTCGACCCCGCCCGGCTGGGGTATCACGGAAACAACAAGAGTGAAGCCGAGATCGATCGTGCGGTGGGCGTGAGGGTCGGTGCGCTGGTGATTGACAGCGTTATCGAAATTTCGCGGGTCGCCAAGGCGGCCGCGCGGCACGGCCGGGTTCAACCGGTGCGCCTGCGGATCAACAGCGGGGTTCACGCGAGCACCCATGAATACCTCGCTACCGCCCGCGAAGACCAGAAGTTTGGCATCGCTCTTGTGGATGCCGCGGCGACGGTTGCCCTGATTCGCGCCCAGCCCGCGCTGGCCTTCCTCGGCCTGCACTCGCACATCGGTTCACAGATATTCGAGTCTGACGGCTTCGCTGAGGCCGCTCGCCGTCTGTTCGCGCTGCATGCCCAGCTGTGCGCCGTAGCCCCCGTCCCCGAGTTGAATCTCGGCGGCGGTTTCGGCATCGCCTACACGAGCGTCGATCAGAGTCTGGCGATCGACGAGCTCGCCGTGCGCTTCGCCGACATCGTCGCGGCGGCGGCCGCCGAGCACGACGTGCCCGTGCCCGTGATTGCGATCGAGCCGGGACGCAGCGTCATCGGCCCTTCCACCACCACCCTGTACACGGTCGGCACGATCAAAGATGTGCTGGTCGATGGCACCGCGATCCGCAAATACGTCAGTGTGGATGGCGGCATGAGCGACAACGTGCGGCCGGCCCTCTACGCGGCCGACTACTCGGTGCGTCTGGCCAACCGAGTCTCTGATGCCCCGCCGGCCCTCGTTCGGATCGCCGGTAAGCACTGCGAGTCCGGTGACATCGTGGTGCGTGCCGACTACCTGCCCGGCGACGTGTGCCCTGGAGATATCGCGGCGATTCCCGCCACCGGCGCCTACGGCTGGGCGATGGCGAGTAACTACAACTACCTGGGCAGGCCGCCCGTCGTCGCCGTCATCGACGGTGTCGCACGCCTCATCGTGCGCGGCGAGACGGAAGCCGACCTTCTAGCACGCGACATGGGAATGACACAGTGATCGAATACCGCAACCTGCGCATCGCTATCCTCGGCGGCGGGAGTGTGGGCGCCCAGGTGGTGTCGCTGCTTCTGGAACACGGCGACGAGCTCGCGGCGCGGGCGGGGGCTGGGCTCGAACTGGTGGGCGTCGCGGTGCGCGACGTTAACGCGCGCCGCGACGTCGACATCCCGCGGCACCTGATTACGACCGACGCGGAATCGCTGATTCTCGGTGCCGACATCGTGGTCGAACTCATCGGGGGCATCGAGCCGGCCCGGAGCTGGATTCTGCTGGCGCTGAACTCGGGCGCCGATGTCGTGACGGCAAACAAGGCGGTCATGGCCAACCACGGGCCCGAGCTCTTCGAGGCCGCCGAACAGGTTGGCGCTCAGCTGTACTACGAGGCGGCGGTCGGCGGCGCGATCCCGATTATCCGCCCGCTGCGCGACAGCCTCGCCGGTGATCGCGTCAAACGCATTCTGGGCATCGTCAACGGCACGACCAACTACATTCTCGACCGCATGGACGTGCACGGCGACGAACTGCAGGACGCGCTCGCCGAGGCGACGCGGCTGGGTTATGCGGAGGCGGACCCGACCGCAGATATCGAAGGCTTCGACGCCGCGCAGAAGGCGGCGATCCTGGCAAGCCTCGCCTTCCACACCGCTGTGCCGCTGGACGCCGTCCACCGCGAGGGCATCACCGGCGTCACGCGCGAACAGGTGCAGGCCGCGCGCCGGGCGGGCTACGTGGTCAAACTGCTCGCGATCTGCGAGCGATTTACCGACTCCACTACCGGCATCGAGGGCGTCTGCGCCCGCGTGCATCCCGCCCTCGTGCCGCTCGACCACCCGCTCGCGGCCGTGCACGGGGCCAACAACGCCGTCTTCGTCGAGGCGGAGGCGGCCGGAGACCTGATGTTCTACGGCGCTGGCGCCGGTGGTGTCGAGACCGCCTCCGCCGTGCTCGGCGACCTCGTCTCCGCGGCCAGGCGCCACGTGGCCGGTGGCCCGGGGGTGGCCGAGTCGAACCAGTCGAATCTGCCGGTGCTGCCGATGGCCAGCGTCATGACCCGCTATCAGTTCACGCTGTCGGTTGTCGACGAGCCCGGCGTGCTCGCCACGATCGCGACGCTGTTCGCCGACCAGGGCGTCTCCGTCGAAGCAGTTTCCCAGTCGGTGGGTTCCGCGCGGTCGGGGTCAGCGCCGCCGAACCTCACCGCTACCCTAGTGATTGTCACCCATCAGGCTACGGAGTCCGCTCTAGCGTCGACCGTGACCGCGCTCGCCGCGAGCCCCGTGGTCAGTCACATCGTTTCCACCCTGAGAGTTGAGGGACTTTAGTTCATGGCCCACCAGTGGCGCGGAGTTCTGCGCGAGTATGCCGACCGTCTCGACATTTCGGATGCGACTCCGATCATCACCCTGGGTGAGGGCGGTACCCCGCTCATCGAAGCCCATGCCCTCTCGAGGCGCACCGGAGCGACGGTGTGGGTCAAGTTCGAGGGTATGAATCCGACGGGCTCGTTCAAAGACCGCGGCATGACCATGGCCGTCTCCAAGGCCGTGGAGCATGGCGCAAAGGCAATCATCTGTGCCTCCACCGGAAATACCTCGGCTTCCGCCGCCGCCTATGCCGCGCACGCCGGCATCACGGCGGCCGTTCTCGTTCCCGAAGGCAAAATCGCGATGGGCAAGCTCGCACAGGCGATCGCCCATGGTGCCCAGTTGTTGCAGGTGCGTGGAAACTTCGACGACTGCCTCGACATCGCTCGCGATCTCGCCGCCAACTACCCCGTGCATCTGGTTAACTCGGTCAACAACGACCGCATCGAGGGCCAGAAGACGGCAGCCTACGAGGTCGTGGAGATTCTCGGGGATGCCCCGGACATCCACATCGTCCCGGTCGGCAACGCGGGTAACTACACCGCATACCACCGCGGCTACAGCGAGGAACTCGCGCTCGGTACCACGACCAGGATGCCGCGCATGTTCGGTTTCCAGGCGGCCGGTAGCGCCCCGATCGTGCTCGGTCACGTGGTGAAGAATCCCGACACCATCGCCTCGGCGATCCGGATCGGCAACCCGGCCTCGTGGGAGCTCGCGCTTGCGGCCCGCGAGAACAGCAACGGTTACTTCGGCGCGATCAGTGACGAGAAGATTCTGGAGGCGCACCGCATCCTCTCGGTGGAGGTCGGCATCTTTGTGGAGCCGGCATCGGCGATTAGCGTTGCGGGCCTGCTCGAGCGCGCAGAGGCCGGGCAGATTCCGAAGGGATGCACCGTTGTACTGACCGTCACCGGTCACGGGCTGAAAGACCCCCAGTGGGCGCTGCGCGCGGCCGATGGCTCCGACGTGACCCCGACCGTCGTATCGACCGATATCGTCGAAATCGCCGACGTGTTGGGGCTGGCCACCGCCCAAAAGGCTCAGGCATGACCGTGCCGGCCGGTCGCCGTGTCACCGTCAAGGTGCCGGCCACCTCCGCTAACCTCGGCCCGGGCTTTGACACCTTAGGGCTCGCGCTGGCTCTGTACGACGAACTGACGGTCACCGCGACGGCCGCTCCCGGCGTCACGGTCGACGTGATCGGCGTCGGCAAGGGGGAGGTTCCGACCGACGAGACCAACCTCGTGGTGCGCTCGATCCAGCACGCGTTTGACCACTTCGGGCAGCCGATGCCCGGTCTGCACCTCGAGGCGCACAACACCATTCCGCACGGCCGCGGTCTCGGCTCCTCCGGCGCCGCCATCGTCTCGGGGATCATGGCCGCGAAAGGGCTGCTCGAGGGCATCGTCGACATCGATGCAGGGGCCCTGCTCACCCTCGCAACCGAGCTCGAGGGGCATCCCGACAACGTCGCCCCCGCAATTTTCGGTGGCCTGACCATCGCGTGGACCACCGCATCCGGCCCCAAAGCCAAGAAGCTCATCGTGCACCGCGGGGTCTCGCCGCTGGTCTGCGTGCCCGCCGCAACCATGTCGACGGCGCTGGCGCGAAGCCTGCAGCCGGCCTCGGTTCCCCATGCGGATGCCGTCTTCAACCTTTCGCGCAGCGCGCTGCTGATTGCCGCGC
>JANXTJ010000073.1 GCA_025352485.1 Salinibacterium sp. | reverse complement strand
ACCCCTCGGCCACGAACACATCAACTTCCTCGGCCGATACCAATTCAGCATGCCCGAGCTGCCGCCCAATCAACTCCGCCCGCTTCGCGATCCGAACAGCCAAGACTGAACGACCGAACCCTTAGCGGACGTTTTCGTTCCGTTACTACTCAGACCCCATAACCGGGTAGTTGCCGGGGGCCGCGGGGCGGAACACATCGGCAAACACGAACGAGCCGTTCTGCAGCGGGATCTTTACGTCGCGGGTGCGTAGGATGCCCATCGCATTGCGGCGCAGCTCGTTGCGCGCATTAGCGGCGGTACACAGCTCGCGCGGAAGTTCGCCCGCAAAGACGCCAGCCGCGTTGAGGTCGTCAAGCAGCTGGGCGACGACCGGATCGTCCGAGAACTGCTGAACCTTGTCGAGCACTGCCGTCGCCGAATAGTCGGCATCGTGGCGGAAGTTGATTCTTCGGTCGCCGATGATGTCGTGAACCTCGGGGGCGATCTCGGTGCCGTCATCACGGATGTCGCTGCGGCCCAGCGTGAAAACCAGTCGGGCAATGTTGGTGACGCCCGAATCTTTCAACTTGTCGAGGTCGCCGTCGACACGGGCGACAATCTGCGCCAGGTGCAGCACCGGCGCCGCCGTGACGTTGCCGATCGCGTTGCCGCCCACCAGAAAGGCGATACGTTCGCCCTCTTCGTAGCAGAATTCGCCGCGCTCGTTGGTCAGCCCCGATGGCTGGGGGTCTCATATTTGAGCCCGGAAATGGGCCCCGCAAGTACGCCAGTGCGTGCCATGGTAAATCTCCTCGTCGTCGTTGACCGGTCGTGATGGTGAAGCGCAAACAAAAACTTAAGCGAGCTAGCCCCGGCGTTCGAGCACGCTCATCGACGCGGGCCCGGCCTCGGCCCCGCTCAGTACTCTTCCGAGGTTCTCGAGCCAAGTGTCGAGGATATTCGCCGCATGCAGGCTACCGGCCCGGCAATTTCGAGCGATCAACTGAAGGGGAAGTCGCTTGCTGATCGCCGAAGCGCCGGATGCCCTGAACAGAGTCTCGATGGCCGAAGCGCAGGCATCCCAGACGCATGCGGTATCGGTGTGAAACTGCAAAATCTCGCGATCGGACGGGTCGACGCCGTCGGCGTTTAGGCGGTCAAGCGCGGCCACCGCATCATCGGCGACGAGCCCTGCCGCCCGAATCTGCGCGTAAGCGCGACCCACGGTGAGATGGGCGACGGGGGCATCGAGCTGTTTCGCATAGGGCGAGTACGGGATGCTGCGCAGACCAACCCCGGCAAGGAACACCTCCATGGCGTGGTCGGCCATGCCCAACGCAACGCCGGTGCTCGTCACGAGGGAACGCGGCAGACCTCCGCGCCGTGGGCCGCGACCCTGCGCCGTGGCCTCGGCGATACGCGCGCCCAGTACGGCGGGGCTGCTGAAAAACTCGTCGGCAACGAACAGCTCGCCGTCGGTCGCGACAGTCTGGCTGCCGGTGGTGGCCATCCCCATTGCATCCCAGTCGTCACGAGCGGTCAACGAGCTTTTTGGGATAAGCGCCATCCCGACCTTCGCATCGTCGGTCTCGTCGAAGAAGGCCGCGAGATAGCCGTGCGAGGCGTGAACGCTGCCGGTGGCAAACGGCCAGGCACCCTTGACCATCCAGCCACCATCGACTTTGCGCGCGGTGCCAGACATGTGCCGGCTGGTGCCGCCGACGGCGAAGGTGCGGTTACCGACCCAGGGCGACTCGTAGACCGCCGCAACGACCGCGTCATCGAACGCGAAACTCCAGAGGTTGCCGCCGGCGGTCGCCCAGACCACCCAGGCCGTCGCGCCGCAGCCGGCCGCGAGCGCGCGATAGATATCGTGAATCTCGCGCGTACTGAAATCGGCCCCGCCGAACCGCTTCGGCAGGCAGAGCGTGAAGACCCCGGCCGCGTCGAGCCGTTCGATACTCTCTTGCGGAATGCGGCGCTGTTCCTCCGCGACCGCCTGGTGCTCGCGCAGCCAGCCGCGCATTTCGGTCACGCGCTCGACAATCTGCTCGGCCTGCGAGCGCTGAGTGTCTGAAGTCGTTTCTGGTGTCATCGCTCTACAGCTTTCCGTCTCGAAGCGGCACCCCGGCGAAGCCGCCCACCGGGCGAAGCACAGGGTCGGACCCATCGCGCGGGCTGCCGGATGCGTCGGGATGATCGTCGAAGAAGCTTTCGGTGGGATACCGGAACATCCAGTCGGTGACGAGTCTGCGCTCCGCGATCAACCAGACGCCGTCGCGCTCCTCGAAGCGGTCGAGGTAGCGTGCCCACAGCTTCACCGTCTGGTTCTTCCAGTGATGCCGCTCTGAGCCCTGGTGGTCGGCGGTGAGGTAGGTCTCCACATATGCCATCTTCGGGCCGTCGAATTCGATGAGGCTGTTGCCGAGGAAATGCATCGTCCGCACGAACCTCGGCATCTCGGCGGCGAGGAAGTCGAAGAAACCCTCGACCCCGCCGACGTGCAGGCTCGCGGGGAAATGGATGTAGGCATCCGGATGAAAAGCGCCGCGCACCAGAGACATGTCGACCCGATCGAGCCCGCGACAGTAGCGCAGCAGCACATCGTGAATTTCTGTGCGCGCACCCAGTTCGGCGATATTCATTAGTTCTCCTGTACTTGGTGTGCTGAGGCGTGCGCCAGCTGGCGTTGCGTGTTGTCGACAATGTGGTTCGTGAGCGTGCCGAGCCGATCGATCTCGACCTCGACAACGTCACCCGGCTGCAGAAGCCACGGCGGCGTTCGCGCGTAACCGACTCCCGAGGGCGTTCCGGTGGCCAACAGATCGCCGGGGTTGATCGTGAAGGTTCTCGAGATGTGGGCGAGCGTCTCGCCCACTCCGTAAATCATGTGCGCTGTGCTGCCCTGCTGCACAACCTCGCCGTTCACCCGGGTCTGGATACGCAAGCCATCACGAAGGTCACCGACCTCCGCCGCGGGAACCATGGGGCCGAGGGGGCCTGAGCGGTCGCCATTCTTGCCGATGATCCACTGCGAGGTTTGCTTCTGGGCGCGGCGCGAGGTGATGTCGTTGAAGGTCGAGTAGCCGATCACTGCGGCGAGCGCCTCCTCGGGGGTCGCGTCAACCAAGGGCGACCCGATCCACGCGACGACTTCGCCCTCCCAGTCGAGACCGTCTTCGCCGGAGGGAATCGGAACGCTGGCGCCGTTCGTGCTCAACGAGGCCGACCAGCGCGCGAACAGCGTGGGAATCTCCGGAAGTTCCTCGTCGCGGAAGGAGCCCTCGCTGACGTGGTCGAGGTAGTTGAGGCCGACGCACACCACTCGGGCCCTCGCGACGACCGGCGGTACTAGGTCGACGGCGTCTACCGAGTAGGTCGGCCCCGACGGCGCCGTGGAGAGGAACTCGGCGGGCGATTTCCAGAAAGTATCGACGTCCCCCATGACGGCCACCGAGCGGTCGTCAGCGCTCAGCAACCCGACCAGAACGGGCCCATTGCCGTGCCTGACGCCCACGATCCGCATGCCTACTCCGTTGTGTGACACCGGGCGCCTAACTCGTCGCCCGGATGACGATCATGCTGGCTGGCAGATGCGTGCGGTTCTCCACCGTTCGGGTCGTGCCCACCGTGAAGTGTACGGAGTCGAACGCAGCCAGAACCTCCTCGACCCCGTCGCTTGCCATCACCAGCTCACCGGAGAGCACGACGTAGACGGTCTCGGCCGTCTGCGGTGCCAGCTCTGCGATACCGCCGGGGAGGTAGTGCGACAGCGCGACCGTGAAATCCGTTGTCGGGGTGGCCTGGCCGCCCTGAAGCCGAACGGGGCCGACACCCACGTGGCCGACCGGACTAAATGGTTCGGCGTTGCCGATCTTCGTCACTCGCATCGTCATGACAGTGCACCTTCTCGTTGGGATGGATCTGGGGGGGATGGGTCTGGTTGGTATGGATCTCGGGGGGATGGGCTCAGCAGGGCAGCGCGCAGCGACTCGAGAAGACGCGGAACGTCTTCGGTGCTACCCGTCCCATAGATGTAGTAGTCGGGCCGCGACAGCACCACGCCGCAGCCATGCCCCGCGAACCAGGCTCGGTAGGAGCCATCCACGTCGCGGATGGGGCCGGTCGCGTCGAGCCCTGAGGCCGTGCCGCCGATGCCCCGAAACCACTCACCGAGCTGGGGCGAGACGTGAGCCAGCGGGTCGCCGTCGAGG
>JANXTJ010000069.1 GCA_025352485.1 Salinibacterium sp. | reverse complement strand
CATCGAGGTTGGCCGGGCCGTTCTCCGTGAGGGAGAGGTAGGGCAACTGAATCGTGGTCGAGGTCTGGCTCGACAGTACTTTCTTCGCCTGCTCCGCGGCCTCTTTCAGTCGCTGCTTGGCGATCTTGTCTGTCGAAACATCGACGCCCGTGGTCTCCTTGAAGCGCTGGATGAGGTAGTCAACGACGCGCTGGTCCCAGTCGTCCCCACCGAGCCGGTTATCGCCGGCGGTGGCCTTGACCTGGATCGTCGAGAAGTCATCGTCTTTGCCCACCTCGAGCAGTGAGACGTCGAAGGTTCCACCACCGAGGTCGAAGACGAGAATGAGCTCGTCTTCCTTGCCCCTGTCGAGGCCGTAAGCCAGAGCCGCGGCGGTGGGCTCATTGATGATGCGAAGCACGTTGAGCCCCGAGATTTCGCCGGCCTCCTTGGTGGCCTGGCGCTCGGCGTCATTGAAGTACGCGGGAACCGTGATGACCGCGTCGGTCACCGGCTCGCCGAGGTACTGCTCGGCATCGCGCTTCAGTTTCGCGAGAATGCGCGCAGAAATTTCCTGAGCTGTGTACTTCTTCGCGTCGATGTCCTGCTTCCAGTCAGTGCCCATGTGGCGCTTGACGGAGGCGATTGTGCGGTCGACGTTGGTGACGGCCTGGCGCTTGGCGGTCTCTCCGACCAACACCTCGCCGTCTTTGGTGAAGGCCACAACCGACGGGGTCGTGCGGAAACCTTCTGCGTTGGCGATGACGGTGGGTTCTCCACCTTCGAGGACCGCGACCACGGAGTTCGTGGTGCCGAGGTCGATTCCTACTGCTCGAGCCATGTGCTCTTACTCCTTGATTGGTCTGCACCTGTGGGGTGCAGCGCGGCAAGTTGAGTCGCGCTGTATCAAGTTTGCAGTGCACCGCGGGCCATGACAAGTCCGAGCCGAAAAACTTGAGTCGACGCGGCTCAAGTCGGTCGCGAACACGGTGCTCGCCATTGTTCCCACGACGCCGCTACCCTGTGAATCATGACGAGCACTCCCGACACTGGCGTCGCAGGCCCCACCGGCAATCTGACCACCAAACCGACCGCGGCAACGATGGCCGGTCTCGACCTCCAAGAGGGGAAAAAGATCCCGCGCGCCCACATCGTCGCCTGGGCATTCTGGGATTGGGGCGGGGCCGCATTCAATGCCGTCATCACCACGTTCGTCTTCACCGTTTACCTCACCGGGTCACTGTTCATCGACCCCGCGTTGCGGGCCGCGCGTGACGCCGAAATCGACCCCACCGGCCCCGCGCATGCAGTGGTCACCGCCGCCGAAGCGCCGCTGTCGTCTGGGCTCGGCTTCGGGTTGGCCATCGCGGGTGTAATCGTTGCGCTCATCGCCCCCGTGCTCGGCCAGCGCACCGACGGCTCAGGCCGCCGCAAGCTCTGGCTGGCCATCAACACCGGCGTGGTTGTCGTCATCACGGCCCTGATGTTCTTCGTGCAGGGCCAACCGAGCTACTTCCTGCTCGGCGTTGCCTTGATCTCTATCGGAACCGTCTTTTACGAGATTGCCACCGTCAACTACAACGCCATGCTCATCCAGGTGTCTACCCCTAAAACGGTCGGCAAGGTGAGCGGGCTGGGCTGGGGGGCCGGATACCTCGGCGGAATCGTCCTGCTCCTCATCGTGTATTTCGGCCTGGTGGTCGAGGGCGCCACACCCGGCACCGCTGGACTTCTGGGGGTGAGCGAGGCCAACGGTCTCAACATCCGAATCATCGCCCTGATCGCGGCGGCCTGGACCCTGATTTTCGCCCTGCCGATTCTGTTCATCGTGCCGGAGATGACCAGGGCCAACCAGCGCCCGAAGGTCGGATTTTTCGCCTCCTACGCCGTGTTGTTTCGTGACATCGCGGCGCTCTGGCGGGAAAGCCGCAACACGGTGCTCTTCCTGATCTCGAGCGCGCTGTTTCGGGACGGGCTGGTCGGCGTCTTTACCTTCGGCGGGATTCTCGCGCAGGGCACCTTCGGATTCACGAGCGGGCAGGTCATCATCTTCGCAATCGCGGCCAATGTGGTGGCGGGCGTGAGCACCTTCATCTCCGGGCTCTTCGACGATAAATTCGGCGCAAAACCGGTGATCATGGTCTCGTTGATTGGCCTGATTCTCGCCGGTCTCGGTGTCTTCTTCGTGCATGACCTCGGCAGCAACGCGTTCTGGGTCGGTGGCCTCATCCTGTGCCTGTTCGTGGGGCCGGCCCAGTCGGCGAGCCGCACCTTCCTCGCGCGCATCACGCCGGCCGGGCGCGAGGGCGAGGTCTTCGGGTTGTACGCGACCACCGGGCGTGCGGTCAGCTTTCTCGCACCGCTGCTCTTCGCGACATTCGTTGCGGTCTTCGGGGCGCAGTATTGGGGCATTTTGGGTATCGTGCTGGTACTGCTGGTCGGGCTCATCCTACTCATCCCGGTAAAAGCGACGCGGCAGACGTACACCACACCGAAGGGATAGCCACGTATGACCAGTTCGCGACCCATTGGATTCTGGCTAAAACTTGTCGACCGCCTGATCGATGAGCAGTTCGCCGCGACCCTCGATGAACATGGCGTTACCCGGCGGCAGTGGCAACTTCTGAGCGTGCTCACCCATAAGCCTGCGACGATTGACGAGCTGGATGCCGCGGCAGCACCCAGCACCGACCCGGCCGAGTCATCCGCCGACCACCTTGCCGAGCTGGTGGATAGCGGCTGGGTGGCGGTCACTCGGGGTGAATACGAGCTTCTCGATCGCGGCCGCAGCGCCTTCGAGCGCCTCGCCGACGTCGTGGCCACCCAGCGCACCCTGAGCACTGAGGGGCTGACTCAGGAGCAATACGACGACGCCCTCGCGGCGCTCGAGCGCATGGCCCGCAATCTCGGCTTCAGCGACTAGCGCCAGGCGAAAGCGATCATCAACATCGTCACCAAAAATCCGGTGACAAAGTTGATCCAGAGGAACCGCTTCCACCCCCTGTTGGCAGATTCTGAGGTCGCGTCGGTCACATTCCACCAGGGAGCGCAGCTGATCGCGTAGGGCAGGGCGAGGGCTGCGGCGAGCGCGCCGGGCCAGCCGATGAACAGCAGCAGCAGCCCGGCCAGGAGATAGGCGATGACGGCCAGCCGTGCCGTCGCCCGAGCCCCGATCACGGTGGCGATCGACGCGATCCCGCCCTCACGATCCGCGATCACATCTTGTACGGCACCGAAGGCGTGAGATGCCGCACCCCACAAGAAGAATGCCCCGAGCAGCAGCCACAGCCGCGGCGTGAACACCGCTCCCGCCAGCGCCAGCCCGTACACGGCGGGCGAGACGAAGTGCGTGCTGGAGGTGACAGAGTCAAGGAAGGGAACCTCTTTGAAGCGCAGGCCCTTCGCGGAGTAGGCAACGACGGCGAACATGCTCACCGCGAGAACGAGCAGGGCCAGCGGGCTGCCGGCGAGCCCCAAAAACAGCAGGAACGGGATGTTCGTGACCAGCACCGCGATGATCATCGGCCGGTGCATCCGCTTCTGCAGTACCGCACCCTCGACGCCGCCCTTGCGCGGGTTGCGCAGATCGGACTCGTAGTCGAAGACGTCGTTGATGCCATACATCGCGAGGTTGTATGGCACGAGGAAGAAGATCGTGCCGACGATGAACAGCACGTCGACGTGCCCGGTCGTGAGCAGGTAGGCCGCCGCGAACGGGAAGGCGGTATTGACCCAGCTCAGCGGACGGGACGACACCACGAGCGACTTAAGCACGGCCGGCCCGCTTCTTCGTCGGCCCGAGCAACACCCAGAGCGCCGGCAGCCCAACCACGGCCGCGACCGTGTAGGCAAAGTCTTCTACCGGCGCCACCCCGATAAACCACCCTTGGATGCGCAGCGGGTCGTAGGCGACCAGCCCCGCCGCGATCATCAGATTGTCGAACACCGCCGTGGCGGCCAGAAGTAGGGCAGCGGCGAGGCTGACGGCGCCCCAGCGTGGCGTGCGTTTCATCACGACGCCGGCCAGAACGACCGCGGCAACGATCCCGAGGAACACCGAATTGAGTGCCCAGTAGGTCATGCCGCTCTCCGCGAGTCGAGGATTCGGGATGCCGCGCCGAAGGCGTTCATGGTCAGGTAGCAGAGCAGGGTCAGAAAGAACAGCTCCTCGAGGGGAACCTCGCGGGCGACCTGTAGCCCGGTCATGAAACTCGTCTCCCCGCGAAAGAAGATGCCTAAGCCGACGCCTGCAAGATCCCAGGCCGCGAAGAAGACAATCCCGGCGACGAGCACAATGGCGGCGCGACGGGCATCCCGCCAGAAGAAGAGCCGAAACCGGCGATCGAGGGCGACCATCCCGACGAGTGCGATGAGCAGCGCGCCGAGGTAGACGAAACTCACCGGTCGCCGTCGTCGCTGGTCGGCCCGCCGCCCATCGGCCCGCCGCCCATCGGCCCGCCGTCGTCGTCCGCCCCGGCCTTCGACCGCCGCGCGGCCGCCCCCACGCTGCGCACGCCCGCCTTCGCCGCCCCAACGCCATAGGTTGTCACGGAGACGGCCTTCGCCGCCGCGGCGCCAACCTGCCGTCCGTGCGCGGTGGTGGCCGAGGGTGCGCCGTCGCCTGCGACAAGCGGCTCGGCTAACGGCCCGGTCGAGGTGTCGCCGCGCAGGCGCTTGACGAGCACTTCCGCGCTGATCAGACACATCGGCAGCCCGATTCCGGGGATCGTCGAACCGCCAACGTAGTAAAGCCCTTTCACCTTTTTCGAGACGTTTCCGGCCCGGAAAAATGCGCTCTGGGTGAGGGTGTGGGCCGGCCCGAGGGCGGTGCCGCGCCAGGCGTTCAGCTCGGTGGCGAAATCGGCCGGGCCTACGGTGCGACGCACGGTCACGCGCTCGGCCAGGTCGGGGATGCCCGCCCACTCGGCGATCTGCGCGATCACCCTGTCGGCCAGCACCTCAATTTTGGTATCACCATCGCCGTCGACATCCCCGCGCCCGATGCTCGGGTCGGCGGGAATCGGCACGAGCACGAAGAGGTTCTCGAAGCCCTCTGGTGCGACATCCGGATCGATTCCACTGGGCTTGCAGACGTACAGCGACGCCGGATCCGGGATGCTGGGCTGCGTACCAAAGATCTGGTCGAAGCCCTTCTCCCACTGCTTCGTGAACATGAGCGTGTGGTGTTCCAGCTCCGGCAGCTCGCCCTTCACGCCCAGGTAGAGCAACAGGGCACTGGGGCCCGGGGTCTTGGTCTGCCAATACTGTTCGGGGTAGGTGCGATCGCTGGCCTCGAGCAGCTGAGTCTCGGTGAAGTGCAGGTCGGCCGCGGAGACGACGATGTCCGCCTCGATGCTCCGCACCGTCTGGCTCGCGTCACTGTACTCGACCCCGTTGGCCCTGCCCTCGGTCACGACGATGCGCGTGACATTTGCGCCGGTGATGATTTGGGCGCCCTCGACTCGGGCGAGATCGGCAATGCTCTCGATTACGCGGGTGAAGCCACCCATCGGGTAGAGCACGCCATCCTCAAGGTCAAGGTGGCTCATCAGGTGGTACAGGCTCGGCGTGAGGTAGGGCGATGAGCCCAGAAAGACCGCGGGATAGCCGAGAACCTGCTGCAGCCGTTGGTCGCGCACCGTGCGTTTGACCATGCTCGACAGCGGCTCGATGAGCAGCCGCACAAAGCGCGCGGCGCGGGCCAACACATCGGGAGCCGCCAGCTTTCGCAGGTCGGCGAAGGTCGTATAGAGGAAGTGTTTCTTGGCGAGTTCGTAGGTTTCGCGAGCGGACTCGAGGTATTTCGAGAGTTTCACCGCCGAGCCCGGCTCGATCCGCTCGAACAGTTCGAGGTTGTCTTCGACGTGCGCCGAGATGTCGAGCGGGGCGGCATCCCCCTCAAAATAGACCCGGTAACCGGGATCGAGGGTTACTAGGTGAAGTTGCTCCTCCGCGGAGGTTCCGAGTAGCCGGTAGAAATGGTCGAAGACTTCGGGCATGAGGTACCACGACGGCCCGGTGTCGAATCGGAAACCGTCACGCTCCCACGACCCCGCGCGCCCGCCGACCGCCGGTTGCGCCTCCAGAACGGTGACCGAATGACCCTCGCGGGCAAGCAAGCCGGCGCTCGCAAGCCCGGCAATTCCTGCGCCAATGATGACGATGCGGCTCATGGCCTGCCTCCCAGTGCCGCGCTCAGCGCGAGCCGTGCTTTGACGGGATTCGGCACCCGCACTCGCGAGCGTACAAGCTCGCTCGCCGGCGTTGCCCGCAGGCGCACGGCGAGCTCAGCGAACAGCGACTGTGCCAGAGCGACGGCACGACGACTGCTGCGCGGCAGTTCTGGCACCACGGCCGCGGATACCGCAAGGTCTGCGTCAATGTCGTCAAGCAGGCGAAGCTTCTCAATCTCGCTGAACGTCGAAACGTTCACGCCCGGAAAGTAGCTGCGGCCGAGGGTCTCGAAATCCGCCGCCAGATCACGCAAGAAGTTCACCTTCTGGAACGCCGCGCCGAGGGCCATCGCCCCCTTCTCGAGCCGAGGGAGATCTGACACCGGCTCGCCGAGCAAAAACGCGCGCAGGCACATCAGGCCCACCACCTCGGCGGAGCCATAGACGTACCGCTCGAAACTGTCTTGGTCGTGTACGGCCTGGGTCAGGTCGGCCCGCATCGACTCGAAGAAGGGAGCGGTGAGTTCGCGCCCGAAGCCCGTCTCCCGGGCGGTCAACGCGAAAGCGTGCGCGATGAGGTTAGAACTGAAACCCAGCTCGACGGCACGATCGGTTTCCGCTTCGAGGTCGTTGAGCGCGCGGCTGGCGTCAATCGTCGAGACCTGCGCACCGCCGTCGACAATCTCATCGGCAACCCGCACCAGGGCATAAATGTTTTCGACGTGCTGGCGCACCCCGACGCCGAGAAGCCGAGATGCCATCGCAAACGAGGTCGAATAGCGGCGGATGACGATGCTCGCCGCCTCCTCCGCGACCCGATCGTAGAGCAGCGGGCGTGAGCTCACTTCACCCGCCCGAGCACGGCATCCACGACTGGATGAAGCTCGTCACGAAGCGCCCCCGGGATGTGCGGTTCGGCCAGCCGGGCAAGAGCGCGATTGCCGTAATAGCGGGCCAGCCCCTCTGTGAAGGTTTTCGCGCCGCAACTCACCAGAAGATCCCGAACGAACTGCGCATCGGTCTCGGTGAGGTCGGGATCGCCGATGAGGTTCTTGACCTGGTCCCACTCTGGGGTGCTGGTGGCGTAGGCGATCATCACGGTGCGCTTGCCCTCGCGAAGATCGCCGATCGTGGTTTTACCCGTCTCCGCTTCGTGCCCGAAGACCCCCAAGAGGTCGTCGACCAACTGGTAGGAAATGCCGATCTCGCGACCAAAGTTTGCCAAAGTTTGCACCACATCCTCGGATGCCCCTGCCAGAATCGCGCCGGCCTGTAACGGGCACTCGAAGGAGTAGACGGCGGTCTTCAAGCGTTCCATAGCCAGGATGTCGTCGACCCGCGGAACCTCGGGGCGCATCGAGAACTCCACGTCGATCAGCTCACCGGCGGCGGACGCGAATAGCGCGTCATCCATCACCTCGAGCAGGCGAGCGCGGGTGACATCGGCCACCCCGCTGCGGTCGATGAGACGGTAGGAGTTGAAGAGGGCCAGATCGCCGGCGATGACCGCTGCCGAGATTCCGCTGTGCTCGGCGACGCGGTTATTACTTCCGGCGGCGATGGCGGCGTTGCGGTAGCTGCCCGAGATATTGGGCACGCCACGACGCATGAAATCATTGTCGATGACGTCGTCGTGCACGATGAGGGCCGTGTGCAGCAACTCAAACGCTGCACCCACGTAGGCTGCCGCCTCGAGGTCGGTGCCGCCCAAAGCTTGGTAGGCGCACATCACCATCCGGGGGCGAAACCGCTTGCCGCCGATGGTGTTATTTTCGAGCGTCTCCCAGAGTTGCACGTATTGCGGGCCGAGGGGCGCCGCGCGGTTTTTGGCTAGGCTGAAGAAGCGAGCCAACACGGCGTCGACCTGCATTTGCCTCTCCGAGGAGAGGGCGAGCAGCCCCGATCCATCCATTTAGGTAGAGTACCGCGATGACAGTTGAGCAGGTCGTGCTGGTCGATAGGGGTGGCGCAACCATCGGCACAGCGGATAAGATCGCTGTTCACTCCGCTCATACCCCGCTTCATTTGGCGTTCTCCTGCCACGTGTATTCCCCCGCCGGCCAGGTGCTTGTCACCCGTCGCGCACTGGGAAAGCTGACGTGGCCGGGGGTGTGGACGAACTCGTTCTGCGGGCATCCGGCCCCCGGCGAATCGCTCGACGATGCGATCATGCGCCGCGCAGCCCACGAACTCGGCCTCGTTCTCACCGGCATCGAGGTCGTGCTGCCCGACTTCAGCTATCGCGCGGTCGATGCATCAGGGATCGTCGAGAACGAGCTGTGCCCCGTCTACCGGGCGCTCGCCAGCGGCGACGTCACCCCGAACCCTGACGAGGTCTCCGAATTCGAGTGGGTCGACCCGGCTGCGCTTCACGATGCGGCGGTGGCTGCCCCCTACGCGTTCAGCCCGTGGCTCGGCTGGCAGCTGGAGCAGCTGGGCCGGCCCTGAGCTGACCGTGTTGCGAGATTTGCCGGGCTCAGCATTGGCTTAGCCGCCGGCGTGCCCTTGCCTTGCCTAGCCTTGCCTCAGCCGCCGGCTTTACCCGCGTCGGTCGAACGCACGTCGGTGACGTGGAAGTTTTGCCAGCTGCGGGATGCCGTCGGCCCGCGCTGGCCCTGATACCGGTTGCCGTACTGGCCGGAGCCGTAAGGGTTATCGACCGGCGAGCTCGTGCGAATGAAGCAGAGCTGTCCGATCTTCATGCCCGGCCACAGTTTGATCGGCAGCGTCGCGACGTTACTGAGCTCCAGCGTGACGTGGCCGGAGAAACCCGGGTCAACGAACCCGGCCGTTGAGTGAGTGAGCAAACCCAGCCGACCCAGCGAACTCTTGCCCTCCAGACGGGCGGCCACGTCATCCGGAAGCGACACCAGCTCAAACGTGGAGCCGAGCACGAACTCACCGGGATGCAGGATGAACGGCTGGTCGGCATCGACCTCGACGAGGTGGGTGAGATCGGGCTGATCGACGGCCGGATCGATGAACGGGTACTTGTGGTTGTCGAACAACCGGAAGAAGCGGTCGAGCCGCACATCGATGCTCGACGGCTGCACCATGGCAAGGTCAAGCGGTTCGAGACCGATGCGCCCCGCCGCAAGCTCGGCCCTGATATCGCGATCGGAAAGCAGCATGCGCACCAGACTAGCTAGAATCACTATCTAGCCGCTGCAGCGTTTTGGGCGGCCGCGCGGATGTAGTTCAATGGCAGAACTTCAGCTTCCCAAGCTGATAGCGCGGGTTCGATTCCCGTCATCCGCTCCACGTGTGAAGTGTCGGGCTAGTTGAGACTTTTCTCGACCTAGTTCAGACTGCGGGCGTGTGGCGTGCTTGAAGCGAGCTCAATCCTCCTTCGCGTCCCACTCGCCGGTGGGCTTCGCGCCCGTCATCTTCATCAGTTCGAACAGGCGTCGCATGTGAAACCCTGCGACGTCATTGTGGCGGCGGATGCGCGCAGTCACACTACGCTGAACCCGAATCCCTCTCGTGACTGGTCGCAAGAGCCGATCTAGGAACGAAACCCGGGGCAATTTAGTGAAACTTTTCGCCAGCAAGACCGGTAATGCGCTCATCGGGGCGACGAATGACTGACCACAAGCTGAAGGTTGCGGTCGTCGGCACCGGCCGGTGGGGCGCGCAGCACGCGCGCATATTCTCGCGCCGCGCCGACACCGAACTTGTCGGTGTTGTCGGCCGCAATCCCGAGCGAACTGCGGCACGAGCCGAACGCTACGAAACCGGTGCGTACACTGACCTGGCCCAGATGATCGACAGCGAACGACCCGATCTGATCACCGTTTGCCTTCCCAATGAAGGCCATTTCGATACGACCCTTGAGCTGGTGCGCGCCGGCATCCCGCTGCTGGTCGAAAAGCCACTGGTATTCAATCTGGATGAGGCTGAAATTTTGCTCGCCGAGGCCGCCGCGCACGACCTCTTTTTCGCGATCAACTTCAACCATCGCTTCGCGGAGCCCGTGCAACGAGCTCGTGCGGCGCTAGTCGCCGGGCAACTGGGCGACCCCGTGTTCGCCACCTGGCGGTTCGGCGGCGAAGCCAACCACGGCGAATCCCGGCATGCAAACCTGATCGAGACCCAGTGCCACGGCTTCGACATGCTCGAACATCTAGTCGGCCCGATCACGTCGGTCATGGCTCAGCTGACGGATAAGACCTACGGCGACTGGAGCACCGTTGCGATCGCCGTGGAGTTTGCGAACGGTGCCATCGGCACGATGCTGGGAAGTTACGACTCGTCGTACGCCTACCAAGACTCGCAACTCGTCGAAATCAACGGCACCGCGGGGCGGCTCGTGATCCGAGACACCGTCCGCGAACTCGAAATCAGCCGAGCAGGCGATGAGGTGGCGTCGGTGTGGCGTGCCGGATACTTCAACGACGAAGCCCGCTACTTCGCCGGAACATTCGACCGTCACGTCGACTCCCTCCTGACAGCACTGCGCAGCGGCGAACAGCCCCCCGTGCATGCTCGGGCCGGGCGACGAGCGTTGGAACTCGCGGATGCCGTCATCCGCTCCCATCAAACCGGCACCCGGGTGACGACGGTGCCCGCTACTTTGTGACGGGAAGACAGGATCAGTGACCGTGCAGTCGGGAGGCTTCGCGCAATGGCGTTCGCCATAAAGTCGAACCTCGTGGCCTCAAATATATTATCTTCGTATTGGACCAATCTGGCATAGCCGAAGAGGAGCCCACGGAAACCGTGATGACAATCGCCTATACCAGTACCGCAGCCGTCGACCTCACTCAGGAGCAGCTTGCGGCCCTCCTCATAAGGGCGCGGGAGCGTAACGAGCGCTTAACGATTACCGGGGCGTTGCTGTTTCGCAACGGTCGCTTCATCCAGATCATTGAAGGGCCGGAAGACGCGGTACGCGCGGTGTACGCGAGCATCCTCGCGGATCCACGTCATCGTGACATCCACCTGGTTTCCGCTGAACAAATCGATGCGCGTCGATTTCCAGGTTGGACGATGGGGTACCGGTCGCTCGACGACCTGCTGCTCGGTGAGACACCAGGTCCCGAGAATTCCGGTGCCCACGCCCAGCATTCGCCCGACGATATCCGACCGCCCCGGTCGCTGCTCGACTGGATGAAGGACTACTGGCTCACGCCCGCGCATCCGGCGGCGCCATTGGCGGTCACAGCCGCGGGCACGAGCGGCACGCCAGACCACTTGCGAGGCGGTGCAGAGGGACAAGCGACGAAGCCGGCGGGCGGGGCAAGCCCGGTGGTTGCCGCCATTTTTGACAAGATTATGGCGGATGTGGACTCCGGTGCCCTGTCCCCGGGCGACATACTTCGCGATTCGAGCATCGCCGAGCTTCTCGGCACGTCGCGAACGCCGGTGCGCGAAGCCCTCCAGAAACTTCGCACGATCGGGGTCGTCGAATCGTCGGCAAACCGGTTCACTCGAATCGCCATCGTCAGCCCCGAGAAGGCCGCTCAATCGATCACCGTTCTCGCCGCACTCTACGCGGCAGTGCTCGACGAGGTAATCGGGCATGTCGATGTTCTGGCGCAACTGCTCGTAAATGCCGAGGGACTGCAGGGTCGACACATAGTCTTCGCCGCTGCGGGGAATCACTTCGTTCGTGAACTCGCGTTGCAGATCGGCAATGAAGGGACTGGCAGGCGGCGCTGCCATGAACCAGTTTTCCACCACCGGCCGCGCCGGGTCGATGGCGTAGAGCGCCAGGTCATATCCTATGAAATCGCTCTGCGC
>JANXTJ010000055.1 GCA_025352485.1 Salinibacterium sp. | reverse complement strand
CAACGCGCCACCGACGGCAATCCGGTTTTCCTCGAGTCCGGCATCCCCAGCGCCGGCTCGCTCGGCACCTTTGAGCCGCGCGTGTACTTCGGTGAGGAATCGCCCAACTATTCGATCGTCGGTGCCGCCAAGGGCGCGAAGAATGTCGAACTCGATTACCCCTCGGGTGGCGAGAACAGCAACCAGAACGCCACAACGACGTTCGACGGCAACGGTGGCCCGAAGCTTGACAACGTGTTCAAGAAGCTCATCTACGCGATCAAGTTTCAGTCGGAGCAGATCTTCCTCTCCGACGCCGTGACCAACGACTCGCAGATTATTTACGACCGCAACCCGAAGTCACGAGTGCAGAAGGTCGCGCCGTACCTGACGCTCGACAGTGACACCTACCCTGCCGTAGTGGACGGGCGCCTGGTCTGGGTGGTGGACGGTTATACGACCGGCACCAACTATCCGTACTCCAAGGTCGAGCAGTTGTCGAAGTCGATCGCCGACACATACACGCCGACCCCGGCCTACGCGATCGACGACGTCAACTACATCCGAAACTCGGTGAAGTCGACCGTTGACGCCTACGACGGAAGCGTCAAGCTCTACGCGTGGGACGACAAAGATCCGGTGCTCAAGACCTGGGAGAAGATCTACCCCTCCACGGTGCTACCGATGAGCGATATGAGCCCACAACTGCTCAAGCACGTGCGCTACCCCTCCGACCTGTTCAAGGTGCAGCGCGCGATCCTCGGCTCGTACCACGTGACCGACGCCGGCTCGTTTTACTCCAGCGACGACCAGTGGGTCACCCCCAATGACCCGGTATTGACGACCGCCGAAACCCCGCAGGCGCCCTACTACCTGACGATGCAGGTGCCCGGCACCGACAAGCCCGCCTTCACGCTGTACTCGACGTACATCCCTAAGGGCAATGCCGCATCCACCCGCAACGTGCTCACCGGCTATCTGGCCGTGGACTCTGATGCCGGGCCCAACTACGGCAAGCTCACCCTGCTCACCCTGCCGAAGCAGACGACGGTGCCAGGCCCAGGGCAGGTGGAGAACAACTTCAAGACAGACACCGCGGTGGCAAGCCAGCTCGCGCTGCTTCAGAAGGGCGACACCGACGTCAAACTCGGAAACCTGCTCACTCTGCCGGTCGGCGGCGGGCTGCTGTACGTACAGCCGGTCTATGTGCAGTCGAACAGTGGCACGATCTATCCGCTCTTGCGGAAGGTGCTGGTCTCCTTCGGCAACCAGATCGCCTTCGAGGACACCCTCGATCAGGCTCTCGGCAAACTGTTCGGTGGCAACTCCGGGGCGACGGCGGGCGACGGCGGCGTGCCGCCGACCGGCACGGCTCCCGTGGCCGAGAACGCGGCGCTCACCAAGGCGCTGGCCGACTATATGACCGCCCTGGGCGAGCGCACCGCTGCCTATGCGGCCAACGACCTCGTCGCGGCCGCCAACGCCGATGCCGCAATGCGCGGCGCGATTGAGCGCGCCATAGCCGCCCAACCCAAGTAGCGCTCGCCTCGCTTCGCTTCGGCGGGGCGGGGTGGCCGCTTGGCCGCCGTCGAGCGTTCCAGCGCACTGTGCTACCCTAGGGATACGCCGCGGGGTG
Organism: Salinibacterium sp.; assembly: GCA_025352485.1. Taxonomy (GTDB): domain Bacteria; phylum Actinomycetota; class Actinomycetes; order Actinomycetales; family Microbacteriaceae; genus Rhodoglobus. Next base: position 439 of record JANXTJ010000055.1, on the reverse strand, counting down.
GAGCAGTTCGGTAGCTCGCTGGGCTCATAACCCAGAGGTCGCAGGTTCAAATCCTGTCCCCGCAACGAAACAAAGGCCCTTTGATCAGGTATTTCTGATCGGAGGGCCTTTTGTTTTTGCGTCCGCGAGTGCGATTGGCCGCGTTAGCGTGTAGGCAAGAACGTGTGGATGGTTCGGGCGTGTCGTCGCGACCCGTAAGAGCGCCGATATTCACGCCTCAGATGACGCGCTTCGCAGAGTTATACCGGGTGATACTCCGATCATGACGACAGCAATTTCCGTTCCGGATGCGACGTTCGACCGCGCATCCCGACGGGCCAAAGAGCTCGGGATGAGCCGCTCGGAATTCTTCGCCCGGGCAGCAGACAGCTACCTCGACGAGTTGGACGCGGGGTCCATGACAAAACAGATGGATGCCGCGCTCGAGATGATGGGCGGC
>JANXTJ010000054.1 GCA_025352485.1 Salinibacterium sp. | reverse complement strand
GAACGCGCCCACCGGTGCCCACGTGAAGGTGTACTCGTCCGACACGATGTGACCGTCCGCCGACACGACCTGCCAGATCACCCGGTAGGTGCCCGCCGCGCCGAGGGCCGGCGTGGTCGCCATGCTCGGGCCCGTGACGCTCACGCAGCCGTCGCCATAGAACCTGTGGTGGGAATCCTCGACGTCGAAGGCGAAACCCGCGCCGTGGCCCGACAGATCGAGCAGGCCCTCGTTGGTCGTGATGAGAAATTTGGCGGGCAATGTGGTCAGCGTCTGCCCGGCGGCGGGAGTCGATGAGACCAGAAAATTGTGCGCGAACGCCGGATCTGCCATGCCCAGGACGGCCGCGGCAACGACAAGTGAGCCGAGTGCGTACGCGAAAGCTCCTCGTCGAACCTTACGTCGCATGAGGATTACGCTACGGCACGCCGATGACAGAATTGTGGGCGATGGCTGTCAGTGTCCCCGTCGCGGGTTAGGCTCAACCACACATACTTTCGACTGGTTTGAATAAACTGATCTGAACAAGGGGAGAGCGACCGTGGCCCGCATCGGGGAAAGCGCCGACCTGCTCAAGTGTTCCTTCTGTGGCAAGAGCCAGAAGCAGGTGCAACAGCTGATCGCCGGGCCGGGCGTCTACATCTGCGATGAGTGCGTCGAGTTGTGCAACGAGATCATCGAGGAGCGTCTCGCCGAAGCGGGCGAAGAGGCCTCGAGCGAGTTCGATCTTCCCAAGCCCAAGGAGATCTTCGCGTTCCTCGAGGAATACGTCATCGGCCAGGAGGCCGCAAAGATCGCGCTCTCGGTTGCCGTCTACAACCACTACAAGCGCATTCGCGCCCGCAACACGCTCAGCTCGGCCGACATCATCGACGACGTCGAGATCGCCAAGTCCAACATCCTCCTCATCGGTCCGACCGGATGTGGCAAGACCTACCTCGCGCAGACGCTGGCAAAGCGCCTGAACGTGCCCTTCGCGGTCGCGGATGCAACGGCGCTCACCGAGGCCGGATACGTCGGTGAGGATGTCGAAAACATTCTCCTCAAGCTCATTCAGGCCGCGGACTACGACGTCAAGCGTGCAGAAACCGGCATCATCTACATCGACGAGATCGACAAGATCGCCCGCAAGGCTGAGAACCCGTCGATCACTCGCGACGTATCCGGCGAGGGTGTGCAGCAGGCGCTCCTGAAGATTCTCGAGGGCACGATTGCCTCCGTTCCACCGCAGGGTGGGCGCAAGCATCCGCATCAGGAGTTCATTCAGGTCGACACGACCAACGTTCTGTTCATCGTCGCGGGTGCGTTCGCCGGGCTCGAGGAGATCATCTCGCAGCGCGCGGGCAAGAAGGGCATCGGCTTCGGTGCCCCGCTGCACAGCAAGAACGACAACGTCAACCTCTTCGGTGAGGTGCTGCCAGAAGATCTCCACAAGTTCGGGCTCATCCCCGAGTTCATCGGTCGGCTGCCCGTTGTGACGACGGTGACCCAGCTCGATCAGGTCGCGCTCATGGACATCCTGACTCAGCCGAAGAACGCACTGGTGCGCCAGTATCAGCGCATGTTTGAGATTGACGGCGTCGAGCTCGAGTTCGATCAGGATGCTCTCGAAGCGATCGCTGATCTCGCCGTGCTGCGCAAGACCGGTGCTCGTGGCCTCCGCGCCATCATGGAGGAGGTGCTCGGCCCGATCATGTTCGAGGTGCCCTCGTCCGAGGATGTCGCCGGCGTCATCGTCACGAGACAGTCTGTGCTCGAGAACGCGGCGCCGACCATCGTTCGGCGCAAGTCCGTCAGGCCCACGGAGAAGTCGGCCTAACCTGACGTCCTCGGGATCTGCGGCCGATTGTCTAGGCTGAAGACATCTTTCAACCAATCGTCGCCGGCCTAGTCGGTACCCTCACCGGATTCGCGAGCGCCTTTGTACTCGTGCTCGCCGGGCTTCGCGCGGTCGGGGCGACTCCCGCCGAGGCGGCTTCCGGGCTCCTGACGCTCTGCATCTTTCAGGCGGTTCTCGCAATTGCCTTCAGCCTTCGGTTTCGGATCCCGCTGTCGTTCGCGTGGTCGACGCCCGGGGCGGCGCTCCTGATCGCCGCTCGCGCCACCACGCACAACTTTTCGGCCGCCGTCGGAGCGTTTGTCGTCTGTGGCGTTCTCACCGCCATCACTGGGCTGTGGCCCGCGCTCACGCGCACCATCACGCGCATTCCGACGCCGCTGGCGAGCGCACTGCTGGCGGGGATCCTGTTTCCAATCTGCCTGGCACCAATCGAGGCGGCCGTGAAACTGCCACTGCTCGCGCTGCCGATCGTGATCGTGTGGCTGATTTTGTTCGGGCTGGCTCCGCGCTGGGCCATTCCGGGCGCGCTCGTGGTCACCATTGCCGTGGTGGGCTTCAGCGCGGGTACCGGTTGGCTGCACGGCAGCCTCGTCGCTCCGCACCTGTCCTTCGTCACGCCAACCTTTTCGCCGCTCGTGATCGTGAGTCTCGGTATTCCGCTCTACCTGGTCACCATGGCCGGGCAAAACGTGCCGGGGTTCGCCGTGTTGAAGACCTTTGGCTACCCCGATCCGCCCGCGCGCAGCATGCTGGTCGGCGCGGGCCTGCTCAGCGCGGTCGGCGCACTCTTCGGCGCGCACGCGGTCAACCTCGCGGCGCTTAGCGCGGCCATCATGGCGGGTCCGGACTCGCACACCGACCGCTCGAAACGCTGGATCGCGACAGTGACCGGGGGAGTGGTCTACGTGCTGCTCGGTCTGGCCGCCGGTTTGGCCGCCTCCCTGGTCTCGGTGACCCCGCCGTTGCTGATTACGACGGTGGCCGGGCTTGCCATGCTCGGGGCGTTTGTCGGTGCGGTTGCCGCTGCTCTTGACGACCCGAATAATCGGGTGGTCGCGATCATTACGTTCCTCGTTGTCGTGTCCGGAATCGTTCTCGCGGGCATCGGTTCGGCGTTTTGGGGACTGCTAGTCGGGGGAATCGTCATGGCCTGGCTGGGTGGGAATCGACG
>JANXTJ010000029.1 GCA_025352485.1 Salinibacterium sp. | reverse complement strand
GTCGGAGCTGATCCGCAGGGCCGCAGAAGATGGTTACCTTAGCTAGTGAGCAAATTGTATTTCCGCTACGGCGCCATGAACAGCGGCAAGAGCACCGCGCTGCTGCAGGCCGCGTTCAATTATGAGGAGCGCGGGCAGCGGGTACTGGTCGCCAAACCGGCCGTAGACACCAAGGGTGACACCGCGATCGTTTCGCGTTTGGGGTTTCAGCGTCGGGTGGACTTCACGGTGACTCCCGATGAAGACATCTACGAGAAGTTCGCGGCACAGCGGTCCCGAGTGCTGAAGTCGACGGGGCTTCCGGTGAGCTGCCTCCTCGTGGATGAGGCTCAATTCTTCACTGAGGGTCAGGTCGATGACCTGCTCAGGATTGCGATCCTCGAGGGCGTTCCTGTGCTCGCCTACGGCATCCGTACCGACTTCCAGACCGTCGCGTTTCCCGGCAGTCGGCGTCTGCTCGAGATCGCCCATTCGATTGAGGAGCTGAAGACCATCTGCCGCTGCGGGCGCAAGGCGTTGTTCAACGCCCGCAAAGTGGGCGATCGCTACATCTTTGACGGTGATCAGGTCGCGATCGATGGCGTGGATGTGACCTACGAGTCGCTCTGCGGAACCTGCTACCTCGAGGAGAGCGGTGGGGTGCTCAACAGCGGGCGGCGGCCGAGGAGCGAGTTCAGCTACCCGAGTGGGCCAGACGCCGACTTCTCCTAGCCGAGCTCGCGCACCTGGGAGTGGTTTTCGAGATAAGCGGCAAAGCCCCAGGATTAGGGACCGTTCGAGGGAGACCGGAGAAGAAAAGCGGCGCCGACCGGGAGAAAAACCTCTGGCCAGCGCCGCTTTATTTTTTGTCGGGGTAACAGGATTTGAACCTGCGACCTCTTCGTCCCGAACGAAGCGCGCTACCAAGCTGCGCCACACCCCGATCGCCCGCTAAACGGACAACCTCAAGAATAGCTGAAATCTCCGGCGGTCAGAGTCACGACAACCGCCTCGGGCGGGCAGGCGAAGCGCACGGGGGAGTAGATGGAGGTGCCGATGCCCGCGCTCACGTTTACGTAGGCGGCTCGCCGCGCGTGGCGCCACAGGCTGAGGCCCCGCGCTTGGTCGCGGGGAATATCGCAATTGGTGACGAGGGCGGGCAGCCCGGGGATACGCACCTGTCCGCCGTGGGTGTGCCCGGCGAACATAACGTCGGCGCCGTTGGTCACGAAAGAGTCGAGCACCCGTCGGTACGGAGCGTGGGTGACGCCGATGGCGATGGTCTGCGGCCCGGTGCGGTCATCCTGCCAGCCGACGTTCTCGCGCATTTCTTCGATAGCGGTCGGAAGTTGGTCGATTCGATCCCAGCCGCGGTGAGCGTCATTGACTCCGAAGAATTCGAGCCGAGACCCGCGAACTTCCATCGCACGGGCGCGGTTGTTGAGCGACAGCCAACCGAACGAATCCTCGAAGAGGGTTTCCATTGCCGCGACGTCGAGGGTAGCGGCCTTCGCACGATGGGCAGAAGGCCCCCCGAAATATCGCAACGGGTTTTTGGGCTGTGGGCCGAAATAGTCGTTGGACCCGTTGACGTATACGCCGGCCACGCCACGGAACGGCTCCAGGGCGTAGTCAAGGCCCTCGAGGCCGTCGACATGGCCGAGGTTATCGCCGGTGTTGATGATGAGGTCGGGTTCGATCTGGGCGAGCGACCGCACCCAGTCTTGCTTGCGGCGTTGCCACGGTGCCATGTGCAGGTCGGCGAGATGGAGCACGGTGAGGTCGCGCGCCCCCGGGTCGAGAACCGGAAGCACCTCGTGTCTGATCGTGAACCGGTTACGTTCGACCAGCGCGCCGTACGCCAGCAGCGCTCCGCCGACCGCTGCCGCCACGCCAAGCGTGGTAGCAGCGGTCCGAGACGAATTTCCCGCTACGGGCACGTGAGTTTGGTGACGGTCAGCGTTACCGGCGCGTCCAGCATGTTGAACGATCCGGGCGCGGGGTCAGACGTCGACACAAAGCCATCGCGCGGATCGGACTTTAGGGGAATTGGTCCGGGCTGGGCTGGGTCTTTGATCACGCTGCACGTGTCGGTGATGTGGGTGTAACCGTCTTTATTCAGCGCCGCGTGGGCCTGTGCCAACGTGAAGCTCTTGCCATTGCCGACGACGTCAGGGAAGGCGATCTTGTTTCCCTTGCTCGTGAAGACCGTGACGACCACTCCCGTTCCTGACTGGCTGCCGGCTGCCGGATCGCTGCCGGCGACCTTACCCGCGGCGACTTCAGAGTCCATCGGGCCGCCGTCGGCATAGGAGAATCCGAGTGCTTCCAGGAGGGCCTTAGCGGCCTCCGGGGTCTGTCCTTTGAGGTCAGGCACGATGATGCCCGATCCGGTGAGGAATTCGGCGGGAGGGTCAGGGAACACGCCGCCGCCATATTTGGCGTTACTGGTGGCGATGGTGTTTCTCATGATTTCGTGCCGCAATACGTTGCCCGCAAATCCCTGCCAGCTGTAGTTGAACAACGACACTTTGCCGATCGAGTTGCCCACCCAGACCACGGTGGCCACTGCCGTCGACGCCGTGGCCACCCAGGTGTCGGTTGCCGAGTCAGTCGTACCCGTCTTACCAATGAGGGGGATGCCGTCGCGAGGGTTTGAGCTGCTGCCGGTTCCGCCGTTCATGACGCCCGCCAGCGCGTAGTCGGCGGCCGCGGCGACGCCGGCCGGCACGGCCTGGCTGCAGTCCGGCGCCTGCCCGGGCTGTTGCGCGCCACCGGGCAGAACCACCGTGTCGACAATTATCGGCTTGCAGAACTTTCCTCCGGCGGCCATCGCGGCATACGCGCCGGCCATGCTGAGCGGGGTGACTTCGTTCGTTCCGAGGATGGCGGAAGGGTTGCTCTGAATGTGTTTTTCGTCACCGCGTTGCACGCCGAGCGACTCCGCGATGTGACGGGTCGCACACTGGTCGAGCTGCAGTCCCATGGAAATGAACGCACCGTTCACCGAGCCGGATGTCGCGGACATGATGCTGATGGCGCCGGGGTTTTCGCCTCCATCGTTTCTAAACGTGTATGGCCCACCGAATGGTCCTTCATCAGTGCAGGTGTTTTTGAATTTCGCCTGGTTCTCGGTGCGTGCGTCGCCGTTGACCCGCGCGTTGAGCCCCTTGCCCGCTTCCAGCCAGTTGATCAGAGTGAATAGCTTGTAGGTCGACCCGGGCTGGAAGCCGGTTGATCCGCCGTAGCTATAGCTGGTGTTGTAGTTGACCGCCGATGTTCCGGGGCCACCGCCGGCAAGCGTGTCGTTGAAGACCATGTTTTCGGTCATGGTGAGCACCCGGCCGGTGCCCGGTTGCACCGCGGCGGTGGTGCTACCCAGCGCGATCCCCGCGGCCTGATTGGGGGCGTATGCCCAGGTCTGTTCTTGCGCGTTGACTTGGATATCCATGTCTAGCGTCGTGTACAGCTTGTAGCCACCCTTGGCCCAGGCAGCTGACCGGGCTTGCGCGGTGTCCCCGAGGAAGGCAAAGTTCGGCACGTTCTTGACGACGTAATCGCAAAACCAGCGGGCGTGATCGTTCGCGCCGAGGCAGCCGTTGCTCGTGGTGGAGGGCTTGATTGTCTTGTCATCGATGGGAGTTGCGACGGCGTCGGCGTATTCCTTCGCGGTGATGTCGCCGAGCTGCTGCATCGCGTCGAGGATCACGTCGCGACGAGCCTTATTTGCGGTGTAGTTATCCGGGGTGAACAGGCCGCGCTGTTGCGGGTACTGCACGATCGCGATGAGGCTCGCCGCTTGGGGCAGGGTCAGGTCTTTCGCGTTCACGCTGTAATAGCGCTGCGCGGCGGCCTGAATGCCGTAGGTGTTATCCCCGAAGTAGGCAATGTTGAGGTACGCCGTGAGGATTTCCTTTTTGGTGTACTGCTTCTCGAGGCCGATGGCCAGCTTCATCTCTTTGACCTTGCGGTCGAATGAGGTCGCCGTGGCCTCGTCGTAAGCCTTTTTCTGCTCCGCCTCAGTGGGCAGCTGAAGGGCCTGCTGCACGAAGATGTTCTTCACGAGCTGCATCGATAGGGTCGAGGCGCCGCTGGCCGAGGTGCCGATCGCATTGCCGACCGATGCCCTAATGACCGAGGAGACATCCACACCTCCGTGCTCGAAAAAGCGGCGATCCTCCCCATCGACCGTTGCTTCGGCTGCGAACTTGGAGATGTCCTCGTATTTAACTTCCTGGCGGTTCTGGTCGTAGATCGTGGCGATCAGCATCTTGCCGTTGACGTTGCCCGCCCCGGTGTATGTCGCCCAAATCTCGTTGCGCTCCGGCTGCTGGCCAATGACCATGTATTCGGGGAGGCTGTCGAACACACCGATTGCGCTCGACGCGGTGATGCCGGTGACGGCAACGGCCGGCGCCACCATAACCGTGACCAGCAGGCCGGCGAGGACACTGAAGCCGAGCACTCCGGCGACCGCGGAGAGCACACCTCGACGCGGGGAATTTTGGGCAGACATAGGATGAGGTTACGGGATAACCCTCGACGCTAACCTGAACGGACGCCTACAATGCCCACTTGGGAGTACCTCACGACGCCCCTCATCATCCACAACACCACCGCGATTCTCAATAACTGGGGGTCGGAAGGCTGGGAGTTGGTGCAGGTCGTCGCCGGCCTCGAGGGCGGACTCGTCGCCTACCTGAAGCGCCAGAAAGGCGAACAATCCTGATGTCAAAGCTCGATGATCGCCTTGCCGAACTCGGCCTGCTGGTGCCCGCAACCTCCAAGCCGGTAGCGGCGTATATTCCCGCGGTGGCTTCGGGGAACCTCGTGTACACCTCTGGCCAGTTGCCGATGGTCGATGGGGTGCTTGCGGTGACCGGAAAGGTGGGAGCAGAGGTCGACGCGGAGCAGGCCCGGCAGCTTGCCCGCACCTGTGTGTTGAACGGGCTCGCCGCCGCTCGCAGCGCGATCGGGTCGTTGGATCGAATCACCCGCGTCGTCAAGGTCGTCGGCTTTGTCGCCTCCGATCCTTCTTTCACCGGCCAGCCCGGCGTCATCAACGGCGCCTCAGAGCTACTCGGCGAGATCTTCGGAGAGGCGGGAGCCCACGCGCGCAGTGCCGTGGGGGTTGCCGTGCTGCCGCTGAACGCACCGGTCGAAATCGAATTCGTCTTCGAGTTCGCCTGATCCGCTCGCGGGCAACCTCCGCTATCGCTTGACCCCTACCGCTGCCTGACCACTATTCAGCCTGACCGCTATTTCAGGCGGTCGCTGATAATAGTCATCACGCTGGCGTCGGTGAGGGTCGTGGTGTCGCCCAATTCGCGTCCCTCAGCGACATCCTGCAGCAGACGCCGCATGATCTTGCCTGAGCGCGTTTTGGGTAACTCGGCGACGACGAAAACCTGGCGGGGTCGGGCGATCGCCCCGATCTGTTGAGCGACGTGCGCGCGCAACAGGGTCGAAGCTTCCTCGACCGTCTGCGCCGCTTCTTGGTCGGCGCGCAGGATCACGAAGGCGACGACCGCCTGGCCGGTCGCTTCGTCGGCCGCGCCGACCACGGCAGCCTCTGCGACCATCGGATGCGATACGAGGGCAGACTCGATTTCTTGGGTCGAGAGTCGGTGGCCGGAAATGTTCATGACGTCATCCACCCGGCCGAGCAGCACGATGTCACCGTCGGAGTCGACATGGGCGCCGTCGCCGGCGAAGTATTTCCAGGTTTCCTTACCCTCGGAATCCGGGCCAGAAAAGCGGCTCCAGTAGGTCTCGCGGTAGCGATCGGGGTCTCCCCAAATTCCGCGAAGCATCGCCGGCCATGGCTCCGACACGACGAGCAGCCCGCCGTTGGGCGGATCGACGCGGGTGCCGTCCTCGCCGAGGATGTCGATCTTGATGCCGGGGATCGGCACCTGGGCCGATCCGGGTTTGAGTGCGGTGATGCCGGGCAGCGCCGAGATCATGATGGCGCCGGTCTCGGTCTGCCACCAGGTGTCGACGATCGGGGTGCTGCCGCCGCCGATCGCATCCCGGTACCAGATCCACGCTTCGGGGTTAATGGGCTCGCCGACCGAGCCGAGCAGCCGCAGGCTCGACAGGTCGAAGCTCTGCGGAATCTGTCGGCCCAGCTTCATGAACGAGCGAATCGCGGTGGGCGCCGTGTAGAAGATCGAGACCTTGTACTTCTCGATGAGTTCCCACCACCGGCCGGAGTGCGGCGTATCGGGCGTGCCCTCGTACATGAGCTGGGTCGCGCCGTTTGCCAGCGGGCCGTAGACCACGTAGCTGTGGCCGGTGATCCAGCCGACGTCGGCGGTGCACCAATAGACGTCGGTCTCTGGATGCAGGTCGAAGACGTTCTTGTGGGTCGAGGCGACTTGGGTCAGGTAGCCACCGCTGGAGTGCAGGATGCCCTTGGGCTTACCGGTGGTTCCGGAGGTGTACAGAATGAAGAGCGGGTTTTCGGCTTCGAATGCCTGCGCCTCGTGCTCGGCATCGGCCGCGGCGAGCTCGTCGTGCCACCAGAGGTCGCGACCTTCCGTCCACTGAACCTCGTTCTCGCCACGACGAACGACGAGCACGTTCTTCACGGTGGAGGTGCCGTTGGCGAGCGCCCCATCCACCGCCGCCTTGAGCGGGAAGACTTTGCCTTTGCGCCAGCCGCCGTCGGCGGTGACGACGAGCTTGGCGCTCGCGTCATCGATGCGGCTGCGCAGGCTCTCTGAGCTGAACCCACCGAAGACCACCGAATGCACGGCGCCCAATCGGGCAATCGCGAGCATCGCAACGACCGCCTCGGGGATTACCGGCATGTATACGGCGACCCGGTCGCCCTGACCGATGCCGAGCCCCGCCATCACATTGGCAGCCCGCTTGACCTGTTCGGTCAACTCCGCGTAACTGATGCTGCGGCTGTCGCCGGGTTCGCCCTCCCAGTGGATCGCGATCCGCTCGCCGTTGCCGGCGAGCACGTGACGGTCGAGGCAGTTGTAGGTGACGTTGAGCTCGCCGTCGGCGAACCACTTCGCGAATGGCGCGTCCGACCAGTCCAAGACGGAGGTGAAGGGCTTGTGCCAGTGCAACAGCTCGCGGGCCTGGTCTGCCCAGAAGCCGACCGGGTCGGCTTTGGCTGACTCATAAAGCTCGGCCCCTGCGACCGCGTTTGCGGCGAATTCGGGGGTGGGGGGGAAACGTCGGGTCTCGTGTAGCAGGCTGTCAATCGAATTGGTGGACATCGAATCCTCGTCGATCTCGCGGGTCTGCCAGAAGCCGCGAATGGTGTTTGTTAAGCGAACTCCTTGATCCTAGAACCTCCCATTGCATGCCATGACCTGTGCGCTACACTGAAGTCCGTCAAATGCAAATTTGGCACGCAGCGCGAGCGATTCCCCCCAATCCAGCGCTGCTGTGGCGGCGTCTGTTCCCCCCAATAGGCGCCGCCCCTCTTTACTTACGGCGTACGACCTTTGTTTCGGCGTGTGACGGTCTCGGCCGGATGGCGTCGGCCTCTCGTCCACAGGATCGTTTCCTGTCGTCGCTGCGCGGGTCGCGCCGTGTGTACCGGTGGGCCCGTGCCCGCGCATAGCGTCTGACCGTGGATGAATCGCCCGCCCCAGATCACGCCCCGTTCGTCGCGAGACGGCCGGGCAGCGATCCCGTCGAGCCCGCCCTCGCCAGCAGGGCCCGCAGCGCCGACTTCGGGCCGCTCGCCCCGTTCATTGCCGACTCGATCGTGACCGATGTGTTCGTCAATGGCCCGCGTGAGGTGTGGGTCGACCGCGGTACCGGCCCCGAGCGCCAAGCGATGTTCTTCGAGGAGCCCGATCTGCGCGAGCTGGCGGTGCGGCTCGTCGCCGCGGGCGGGCGACACATTGATGAGGCCCACCCGTGCGTAGACGCCCGGCTTCACGACGGGGTTCGGGTTCACGCCGTGCTCCCGCCGATTTCTCCGTGCGGAACGCTTCTCTCCATCCGGTTGCCCCATGCGACCCCCTTCTCGCTAGCCGAGCTCGAGCTGGCCGGATTCTTCGAGACCGTCCCGGTCGCGGTCGTCCTGACTCTCATTGCCCGACGGGCGAACGTGCTCATCACCGGTGCCGCCGGCAGCGGCAAGACCACGCTGCTATCGGCGATGCTGGGCGCCGCCGACCCGGGCGAGCGGATCGTGGCCATCGAGGATGTCGCCGAGCTGCGGCCGCGGCATCCCCATTTCATCGCGCTGGAGGCACGTCAGGCCAACCTTGAGGGTGCTGGCGGAATCGGGCTGGCCCGGCTTCTGCGCGAGGCGCTGCGAATGCGACCCGACCGACTGGTGCTCGGCGAGTGTCGCGGCGAGGAGATTCGTGAGTTGCTCGCCGCGCTCAACACCGGTCACGACGGGGGTGCTGGCACGCTGCACGCCAACTCGCTGGAAGATGTCCCTGCCCGACTCGAGGCACTGGGCGCGCTCGCCGGGCTCACTCCTCAGGCGACTGCGCGCCAGGCGGTAAGCGCGGTGGGGGCGGTGCTGCACCTTCAGCGCATC
>JANXTJ010000019.1 GCA_025352485.1 Salinibacterium sp. | reverse complement strand
CCAGAATCGCGGCGAACATCATCTCGAAAACCTGTCGGGTTCGCAGCAGGCGAAGGCCCGGATTTCGGCGCCACGAGTCCGCAAGAAAAGGTGAGTCAGCCACGTCCAGCGCCGACCAATCGTCATCCGCGCCGAACAATTCGGGAACCCCCGCGATCACCCATTCGGCGCCGGGGCCCCACGCGGTGACCTCAATACTGTCGCGACGCGATCGCAGGTGCATGGTGGCGCTGCCGGTCGGAGTGCGTGCGGTGCGCCAGATGCCGTTCGGATCGGTGGGATCGGTGCGCATTGTCGGGTCAAGAAATCCGCGCACCAGTGGGCGGAGGATGAGCAACAGATTCACGGGTCGCTTGGGCGCGTAGCTAGTGGTGAGCGGCGCGGCATCCTCGAACTCGACCGGGCCCATGCTCTTCAGGGTACGCGAGGGGTCCGACCTACACTTGACTCTCGTGGCCGTCCCAAAAATTCTCCTCTTTTACGCGTTCACCCCCCTCGCCGACCCCGAAGCGGTGCGTCTGTGGCAGCGCGACCTGGGCGAATCGCTCGGCCTGGGCGGGCGCATCATCATCTCGACGGATGGCATCAACGGCACCGTGGGCGGCGAACTCGCCGCGGTCAAAAAGTATGTGCGCAAGACTCGCCAGTACGGGCCGTTTCACGACATCGACTTCAAGTTCAGCGAAGGGCTGGGCGCCGACTTCCCCAGGCTCAGCGTCAAGGTGCGCCGCGAACTGGTGAGCTTTGGCGCCCCTGGCCAGCTCGTCGTCGATGCGACCGGGGTCGTCGGCGGCGGGGCGAAACTGACGCCGACGCAACTGCACGACCTCGCGGCGGCAAAACCGATCACGTTCTTCGATGGCCGCAATGCCTTCGAGGCGCAGATCGGCCACTTTCGGGATGCCGTGATCCCGGCCGTCGCCAACACTCGTGAGTTCGTGGCCGAGCTCGACAGCGGCAAGTACGACCACCTCAAGAACGAGCCCATCGTGACATACTGCACCGGCGGCATCCGCTGCGAAGTTTTGTCAGCGCTGATGGTCAGCCGCGGTTTCTCCGAGGTCTACCAGCTCGAAGGCGGCATTGCGGCCTACGGAGCCCAGTATGGCGACTCCGGCTTGTGGGACGGCTCACTCTACGTTTTCGACAACCGCATGTCGGTGCGCTTCAGCGACGCCGCCGCGGTAATCGGCGAATGCCGTGAATGCCGCGAGCCAACCAGCAGGATGCAGAACTGCAGCGAACTATCGTGCCGTGAGCAGTTCGTGGTCTGCGCCAACTGCGGTGCCGCGCCCGTGCACTGCGGGCAACACCAGGCAACACCGGGCCGCGCTGACAGCCGAGAGTAACGCCGGAGGGCAGGCCGCGGTCGGCGCAGCGCAAGCGGAGTAGCGCGCGCAGGCGACGCAGCGCCACCGGGCTTCCGGGCCGCGGCTACGACGAAGCGCCCCCGGACACTCCGGGGGCGCTTCGATGCGTTAAGTAGTGACTAGCCGCAGGTGATGGTGGTCGCACCGGACTGGTGAACGCCCGGGCCGAGGGTTGCGCACTGCGAAGCGAGGGCACCGGCCCCAATGACGCTTCCGACGATGATCAGAACCAGGCCGATCGTGGAGATCAGGCCGATGACGATTCCGGCGGTGGCCGGTCCGTTCTTGAGTCCGGCCTTCTTCGACTGCGAGCGAGCAATGGCGCTCACAATGAGGCCGATCGGTCCGCTGAAGAAGCTGAGGATAAGTCCGACAATTCCGAGGGTCTTGCCCTCGGTTGAGGCCGGAGCTGAGGTTACATCCGTCATTTTTCGCTTTCTTATGAAATCGCGCGCCACCGGGAGTCCGGCGAGGTCGGTTGACTCTACCGTTGCCGGACAGACACGGCAAGATGGACACATGAGTATTGGAATTCTGACCAGTGGTGGCGATTGTCCCGGCCTGAACGCCGTCATCCGTGGGGCCGTGCTCAAGGGCATCCAGATCTACGACACCGAGTTCGTCGGCTTCCGCGACGGGTGGCGGGGAGTGGTCGAGGGCAACATCATTCCGCTGGCGCGCAAAGACATTCAGGGCATCGCCAAGCAGGGCGGCACGATCCTCGGCACCTCACGCACCAACCCCTTCGAGGGCGAAGGCAGCGCCGAGCTGGTCAGGGAAAACATGGCTCGCCTCGGGGTTGACTCCCTCATCGCCATCGGCGGCGAAGGCACGCTTGCGGCCGCGAAGAGGCTCACCGACGCGGGAGTCAAAATCGTGGGCGTGCCCAAGACGGTCGACAATGACCTCTCGGCCACTGACTACACCTTCGGCTTCGATACGGCGGTCGAGATCGCCACCGAGGCGATGGACCGGCTGCGCACGACCGGCGATTCGCACGGTCGGTGCATGGTGGCGGAGGTGATGGGCCGCCACGTGGGCTGGATCGCGCTGCACTCTGGCATGGCTGCGGGGGCGCACGCCATCCTCATCCCCGAGCAGAAGACCACCATCGAGCAGATCTGCAAGTGGGTACAGTCCGCCAAAGATCGCGGGCGCGCCCCACTGATCGTGGTTGCCGAAGGTTTCAAGCTCGACACCATGGATGACGCCCACTCCGAACGCGGACTCGACGCCTTCGGACGCCCCCGCCTCGGCGGCATCGGCGACCTCCTTGCGCCCGAAATTGAGGCGAGAACCGGCGTCGAGACCCGCGCGACCACGCTGGGGCACATTCAGCGCGGCGGCACCCCGACCGCGTACGACCGCGTGTTGGCAACCCGCTACGGAATGGCCGCTGTCGACTCCGTCATCCACGGCCGGTGGGGCCGGATGGTGTCCCTCAGCGGAACATCCATCACTCACGTTGCGTTCGAGGATGCCCTCGGCAAGCTCAACACCGTGCCGCAGTCGCGCTACGACGAGGCCGCGATTCTCTTCGGCTAACGCTGTTGCTGGCGGCGCCATCCGTGGGACACTAACGCCATGACCGGAGCTTTACTCATCGTCGGATCCGCGCTGCTGGGGATCGCCGCCCTCATCCACCTGTACATATTTTTCCTCGAGAGCGTGGTGTGGTCGAAGCCGTCCACCTGGAAAAACTTCGGGCTGACCAGCCAGGCGCAGGCAGACACGATTCGGCCGATGGCCTACAACCAAGGCTTTTACAACCTGTTTCTCGGCATCGGCGTGAGCCTTGGCCTGATCCTGCTGGCCACTCCGCCGCTCTCGCAGGCCGGGCTCGCCCTCACGATCTTCGCGGGCGCGAGCATGGTGCTCGCCTCAATCGTGCTGGTCACGTCATCGCCTCGGCTCGCGCGCGCCGCACTGGTCCAGGGGGTCGCACCATTGCTGGGCGTCATCCTCATTGCTCTCGGCGTCGCCAACGCCTCAGCGGGCTAGCGGACCCGGCAACCCGGGCGGGCTGCCAGCGGAGCGAGCTGCTGCCCGGCGAGCTGGCGGCTATTCGGTCGGCGCGGTGGCGTGCTCGACCAGAGCCGCGACCAGCGAATCGGCCGAGCGGTCTTCGGCGATGACGTCGACGGTAAGCCCGGCAGCGCGGGCATCGAAGGCGGTGCGCGGTCCGATGCAGGCGACGAGTGTGGCGGTCGGCAGGGGCGCCAATTGGGCGGCGATCTGGCGAGCGACCGATCCAGAACTGACCAGAATTGCCCCGATGCGCCCGGATGCGACATCCGCTCGCACGGCATCGGCGACGGACACGCCGACCGTGCGGTAGGCCGCCACGAAAACCACGTCCAGCCCCAACTTGCCGAGACCGGTCACCAGGTTCGGCTCTGCGATATCGGACTGCGGAACGAGCACTCGCCCGGCTATCTCCGACTTGGGCCACTCCTTCACGAGGCCGCGTGCCGAATTGTCGGCCGTCGGCACAAAATCTACCCGGTAGCCCGCGAGGGCAAGGGCTGCGGCCGTCGTCTCACCCACGGCCGCAATCCGAGTGGATGCCGGAATGCTGACCCCCTGCCCGGTCAACACATCGACAGTGGTCGCGCTCGTAATCACCAACCAGTTGAACTGGCCGTCCTGCAATTCGTGCAGGGCGTTGACCAGCGCCGGGCCGTCATCCGCGCTCGCAAAATTGATCATGGGCGCAATGACGGGAATCGCGCCGAAGGTTCTGAGAGTTGCCGCGATGCCATCACCCCAGTTACCGCCTCGGGGTACCAGCACGCGCCATCCGCTCAGCGGTTTGGCTGCCATGCGCCTATCCTCCCCTGAGCGGGGAGGCTCGCGCGAATCGGCAACCTAGTCGTCGTCGCTGAGAACCGCCCACGCGATGATCCCCACGACGGCGACAGCGGCAACGGCCGCGCCAATGATCCACGGCAGCGGGTTGATGTCGTAAGACAAACGCGCCCTGGTGGTGAGCTCGTTGACGCGCTTGGGAACATTTAGTTTGTCTTCAATTGCATCGAGAGTGCCTTGGAGTTCGGCGCGGCTGGTGGCAATTCGTGACTCAATTGAGCTCATGACTCTCGCTCTCCTATTCCCTTAATGGCCGTGAAGTCTTTCTTCACGCTCGAGATCGTCTTTGTCGGTGCCGGCGGCACACCCTTTTTCAGGCTCGCAATCCCGAGCCCGACCAAAATTGCGGTGATGATGAGAAGCACCCCACCGACGATGAGGGCGGCGGCCCAGACGGGCAACACGGTGGCAAGCCCCGCGATCCCCGCGGCCACAAAGACGCCGAGCGCGAAGAACAGCACGGCCGCGGCTCCGGCAAGTAGGCCGACACCGATTCCGGCGTGCTTCAGCTTGTCGGCGATCTCCCGCTTCAACTGTTCGAGCTCGTCACGCACGAGGGCCGAGAACAGCCCGGGCAGATCCGAAATCAGGGTAATCAGCGAGCGCTTGCGCGGGCCGGCCTCTGGGCGCACGACTCGCGGGTCCGTTGGTCGCGGAATGGACACCGTGACTACTTCGCGGTTGTGGCAGGCTTCGCGGCCGCCTTCTCGGAGGCGCTCGTCGCGCTCGTCTTTGTCGCTGACCGCTTGGTGGACTGAGCGCCCTTTGCGGAGTTAGCGCCGGAAACTTGGGACACGATCTTCTTGGCACCATCCGCAAGAAACTCGGCGACATCGGGGGCCCGGTCTTTGACGAACTCCTGCGCATCGTCGACCCGCTTTTGAACGCGGGGATCGTTCCACAGGGTGTCGAGGGCCGCCTTCATCTTGTCGTACTTCTCGCGACCGGCGCGGGTACCCAGCACATAGCCGATGCCGATGCCCGCCGCCAGGAGAATCTTGCCTTTCATGGTCACTCCAATTCTTTGCTGATGTCTCTTCCACGATAACCCGGACCTCCTGCGTGTCCGAAGTAAAAACCGGGGCTTTCGCGGCGTCGTCGGCGCGAGTACAGTTCATCATTCCGCACTTATGCCGCGTTGGGAATACGTTGTTCCCCAACTACTCCCGCGCGGCGGCAGCGGCCTTGGCCGCGAGGGGTAACGCCTCGATGATTCGGCCCACGGCCTCATCGTCGTGCGCGGCCGAGACAAACCAGGCCTCGTATACGCTCGGCGGCAACGACACCCCCGCGTCGAGCATGGCGTGGAAGAACGGCGGGTAGCGAAATGCCTGCTGGGCCCTGACCTGATCGTAGTTTCGCGGCGCGCTGGGCAGGAATGCCATCGAGAACAGGCTGCCGGCTCGCTGGATCGTGTGCTCAACTCCCTCCGCGGAGAGTGCCACCGAGAGTGCGGATGAGATAC
Source organism: Salinibacterium sp. (assembly GCA_025352485.1). Taxonomy (GTDB): domain Bacteria; phylum Actinomycetota; class Actinomycetes; order Actinomycetales; family Microbacteriaceae; genus Rhodoglobus. The sequence goes on along the minus strand of JANXTJ010000019.1, from coordinate 7,936 downwards.
CTGTCGCCGCCGCGTCGAGAGCGGCGTAGACACCGGCATCGGTGGCGGCGAACGTCGCCAGGCCAGCCGCGACAGCGACCGGATTGCCGCTGAGAGTGCCGGCCTGATAGACCGGGCCGAGCGGGGCCAGGAGATCCATGAGCTCGACGCGACCACCCAGCGCGGCCAGCGGAAGCCCGCCCCCGATAACCTTGCCGTAGGTGACAAGGTCGGGCAGGTAGCTGCGGTCGAGCCCCCACCAGCCGGCCGGAGAAACCCGAAAGCCGGTGAGAACCTCATCCAAGATCACGAGCGCGCCGTGCTGATGAGCGACGCGGGTGAGTTCTGCATTGAAACCCTTATCGGGCGGAACGACGCCCATATTCGCCGCCGCCGCCTCCACGATGACCGCAGCGATCTCGCTCCCGCGCGCGGCGAACAGCGCGCGCACCGCGTCGAGATCGTTGTAGCCAATCACGATCGTCTGGGCCGCGATCGCCGCCGGAACGCCGGCAGAACCCGGGATGCCGAGGGTCGCGAGCCCTGAGCCCGCCTCCGCCAGCAGTCCGTCAGAGTGCCCGTGGTAGTGGCCGGCGAACTTCACCAGCAGGTCGCGGCCGGTCGCGCCGCGCGCCAACCGGATCGCCGTCATCGTCGCCTCTGTGCCGGTAGAGACGAGGCGGATCTTTTCAACCAGTGATCCCACCCTGGCGATGACCGTCTCGGCGAGCACCGTCTCGCCCGGAGTGGATGCCCCGAAGCCCAGGCCTTTCGCCGCGGCATCCTGCACCGCGGCCACAACCCCTGGATGTGCGTGCCCCAGAATCGCGGGACCCCACGCCCCCACGAGGTCGACGTACTCCCTGCCCTCAACGTCGGTCACGTACGCCCCGCGCGCCGACACCAGCGAGATCGGTGAGCCCCCGACCGAGCCAAAGGCGCGCACCGGCGAATTCACCCCGCCCGGCAGAACGGCTTTTGCTCGGACGAACGCGGAGTCATTGGTCATTACTTCAGCCATCGGGCCAGCTCCACTGCAAAATAGGTCAACACGGCGTCTGCGCCCGCTCGTCGGATAGAAATGACCGACTCTTCGATGGCTCGGCGGCGGTCGATCCAGCCGTGTGCCGCCGCCGCCTCGATCATCGCGTATTCGCCGGAAACTTGGTAAGCCCAGACCGGAACTGCACTGGTCGCCGCGGCATCGGCAAGAACGTCGAGGTAGCTCATGGCGGGTTTCACCATCACAATGTCTGCGCCCTCTGCGACATCGAGCAGAATCTCGCGGACACCCTCACGGCGGTTCGCCGCGTCGAGTTGGTAGCTCTTGCGGTCGCCCGACAACGACGACGCGACGGCCTCGCGGAACGGGCCGTAAAACGCGGAGGCGTATTTCGCCGCGTAACCGAGGATCGGGGTGTCGCTGAAACCCCCACCGTCGAGGGCGTCGCGCACGGCGGCGACTTGACCGTCCATCATGCCGCTGAGCCCGAGCAGCTGTGACCCGGCGGCGGCCTGCGCGATGGCCATCTCCCGGTAGCGCAGCAGTGACGCGTCGTTATCGACGCGACCGTCGGCATCCAGAACCCCGCAGTGGCCGTGGTCGGTGAATTCGTCCAGGCACAGATCGGTCTGCACGACGAGCGCGTCACCGGCCTCTGCGACCGCCGCGCGCGTGGCGACATTGAGGATTCCGTTCGGATCCGTCGCGCCGCTGCCCACGGCATCCTTGTGCTCGGGAACACCGAACAGCATGATGCCGCCGACGCCGAGCTCTGCCGCCTCCGCGATCGCGCGGCGCATCGAATCGAGCGAGTGCTGCACCACGCCGGGCATCGACGAGATCGGTAGCGGCTCGGTCGCGCCCTCCCGCACAAACATCGGCAGGATCAGCTCGCCCGGATGCACTCGCGTCTGCGCCACCAGGCGCCGCATCGCCGGAGACTGTCGCAGCCGTCGCGGACGAATAATCACATTAGCCTCCCCGCGCCGAGCTCCAGTAGTTCATTCGCGACCCGCGCCGCTACCTCGCGGGCCGGGTCTTTCGTGTCGGTGACATACAGCGCATGCGAGCTCGTCACCCGCTCGGTGCCGTCGGCCGCGTAGACCCGCGCGGAGAGAAACAGCATGCCGTCGTCGATGATCGCGTGCGCGCCGACCGGAGCGGAACAGCCCGCCTCGAGCAGCGCAAGCGTGTGTCGCTCTGCCTCCACCAGAATTCGGGATGTCGCGTGGTTCAGCCCGGCGACCAGCTTCTCGTCGCCCGTGCGTACCTCGATCGCCAGCGCGCCCTGCCCGGGTGCCGTCGGCCAGCCGTCGAGACCCAGATATTCCGTGACCGCGTCGAGACGCCCCAGCCGGTCGAGGCCCGCCGCCGCCAGAATCACGGCGTCGTACTCGCCGCTCTCAACCTTGCCGAGGCGGGTGTCGACATTGCCGCGGATATCGACCACAGCAAGGTCGGGCCGGCGGGCGCGCAGTTGGGCGGCCCGACGGGGCGAGCCGGTGCCCACGCGGGCGCCCGCGGGGAGAGTATCCAGCGTGAGAGCGTCGCGGGCGCAGAGGGCATCGCGGGCATCCACCCGCTTGGGAATCGCGGCGATGACGAGGCCGGGTTGGGCCGCGGTCGGGAGATCCTTCAGGGAGTGGACGATGACATCCACCTCGCCGGCAAGCAACGCGTCGCGCAGCGCACTGGCGAAAACGCCGGTGCCGCCGAGCACGGCCAGCGATTCCAGCGAGCGGTCGCCCTCGGTCGAGATGGTGACGATTTCGGGGGTGACACCAGATTTTGCGGCGAGGGCGCTCGCCACGGTCGTCGTCTGGGTGAGCGCGAGCGCACTGCCGCGGGTGCCGACCCGAAGGGCCGCCACCGTCAGCACCCGCCGCGGGTCAGGGGGCGAGCCCGGATCACGGCGCGAGCCCGGCGAGCGCGGGCTTGAAGCCGAGGCGGATGTTCTCGCAGCAGCCCGGCCGGCAGACGTCATACCAGGGCCCGAGCTCGGTCAGTGCCGGGCGCTCCGCCGTCGGGATGCCGTCGCGGCGCTCCAGCACGAGGTCGACGAGGCCGCTGACGAAGGCGGGATGCACGCCGGGGGTGGGAACGCGCACCGCGAAGATGCCGTGCTCCTTGGCGGTCGCGATCGCCTCGGTGTCCAGATCCCACTTCACCTCCATGTGATCGGAGATGAAACCCAGTGGCACGATCACGACCGCCTTGATTCCCGCCGCGGCGAGCTGGACGATGCGGTCGTTCACGTCGGGCTCCAGCCACGGCTGGGTCGGCGGGCCGGAGCGGGACTGGTACACCAGATCCCAGCTGACCTCCTCCGTTTTCAGGATGGCAGGGTCGGCATGGACGTATTGCACATCCTCCCCGCCTAATCCTGAAAAGGGAGTGACCGCGGCGATTACGACGGCGGCGACGGCCAAGTGCTGGGTCGGGTACGCGTTTCCGGCGGGGCCGGAGCGCTCCGCGTCGGCGGTGGGGATTGAGTGGGTCGAGAAGAGCACGTGGGTCTGCTCTAGCGGGATGCCCTGAGCCGCGACATCCGCCAACCCCTGTCGCACGCCCTCGATGAACGGTTCGACGAAGCCGGGGTGGTCGAAAAACTGGCGCACCTTGTCAATCTGGATGACGCCGCCGAGGCCGGTCTCGTCGAGGGCGATGGCGTAATCCTCGCGGTACTGACGGCAGCCCGAGTAGGAGCTGTAGGCGCTGGTGCCGACCGCGAGCAGCGTCGTCAGCCCCCGGTCGTTCGCTTCCACGAGTGCATCACTCAGGAACGGCGCCCAGTTGCGGTTGCCCCAGAGCACCGGCAGGTCGATCCCGCGCCGGGCCAGCTCCGCCTCGAGGGCAGCCTTGAGTTGGCGATTCTGCTCGTTGATCGGGCTCACCCCGCCGAACGCCCGGTAGTGGTGGGCCACCTCTTCGAGTCGTTCCTCCGGGATGCCACGGCCGCGGGTCACATTGCGCAGAAACGGTATGACATCATCCTGCCCCTCGGGGCCGCCGAAACTGGCAAGCAGGATCGCGTCGTAGGTCACCGGCACCTCGACATGCTCTGGCCCGCTGCTCGCGGCCGGGGTTGCCCCGAGCACGAGGCCGTTGGTGATGCCGCTGCCACCGTCGAAAGCCGTCACGACAGCACCTCGGCAATCTCATCCAAAGAGATGCGGCGCCCGGTGTAGAAGGGCACCTCTTCACGAACGTGCCGACGCGCCTCGGTCTGGCGGAGGTGGCGCATCAGATCGACCAGGTCGACAAGTTCGGGAGCTTCGAGCGCGAGGATCCACTCGTAGTCGCCGAGCGCGAACGACGCGACGGTGTTGGGCAGCACCTGTCGGTACTCGGAGCCCTTGCGGCCATGGTCGCCGAGCATCGCGCGGCGTTCCTCGTCCGGCAGCAGATACCACTCGTATGAACGAACGAACGGGTAGACGGTCAGCCACGCTTCCGGCCGCGTGCCGCGCATGAAGGCGGGCAGGTGATTGGCGGTGAACTCGGCGTCACGATGCACGCCCATCGCGTTCCAGGTCGGCAGCAGTCCTGGCAACGAGCGGCGCAGCTCGCGAAGGGCCCACTGGATTTTTTCGGGGGCCTCACCGTGCAGCCAGATCATGAGGTCGGCATCCGCGCGCATCGATGACACGTCGTAGAAGCCCCTGATGGTGACGCCGGCCGCTTCGACGGCGGCGACTGCGGGCACGAGGTCGGGGGCGCCGCCATGCCAGGTCGGGTCTCGGTGCAGCACGGCCCAGAGTGCGTAACCGAGAGCGGGTGGCGAGGTGTCGGCACTGTGGCTCATACTTCTATCTTCTCGCACCGAAGCTGATGGTCAGTCCTTGCCAACCGATGGGCGCAGCAGGGCCTCGGCGGCGGCGGTCGCCTGCCCGACAATCCCCGCCAACCCGGAGCCCGCAACGGTCTCGCCGACGTCTGCGGCCGAGCCGGGCTTCGTGGGCGTCGGGCGAAACCACTGCACCCGAGCAAAATCGATGACGCGATCGAATCGCACCCCCAGCAGCGCCTCGGAATCCGCGCGGGCGACGGCTTCGAGATCATCGGGCTCGACCTCATACGAGAGGCGCAACACGTGGGGGCCGTTCGCTCTCTCGCGCAGCCAAGCCCACTTGGCGGTGGCATGCGTGAGAGCCCGTGCCCGGATGCCCCCGGCACCGTAAGCGACAAGCACACCGGTTCCGCGCGGTGCGGCGTCCAATTCCGGCGCAGCCACGACGAGGGTGGCAAGCACCGTGCTGCGCCCCGCGGGTTTCTCGAGCGGGGTCGCCCGCACCACGATGCCGTCGAGGCCGTCGGCGTCGGCGACCCTGCGGCCGAGCTCCACGGTCACGCCGTAGGCCTCGAGGTCGGCGATCAGTTCGATGACCAGCCGGTTGACGCCGCCTCTGATGCCCTGCACCGCGCTTCCGGCAGGGGAGGCCGCGCGCAACGACCGCACGGCCGCCGCAAGTGATCCGTGCAGCGCGAGGGCTGCGCGCAACCCCGGAGCCGCCCGGTCGATGGATAGCTCGTCGGGGTGCACGGAGTACACGCCCTGCACGACCGGGGCGACCAGTTTCTCGAGTACCCCCGCCCCCATCCGGCTGCGAACGAGGCCACCGAGCGTCAGCGATTGCCGCGCCAGCAGGTGCGGGATCACTGAGTCGAGTTGAGCGCGCAGGGCAGACCGAGCACCCACGGCCGCAATCACGTCTGACGCCATCGGCACCCCGGGTATTCCGAGCAGACTGGTGGCGGGTAGCGGCACCGCGGCTTCCGCCGCCGGCTGAAGCCACGCGCCCGCCGCGGCTGGCGACACGATGTCGTTTCCGAGCCCCAGTTCGGTGGCGAGGGCGGCGACCGTGCCCCCGCGCGTCGCGAAGCTTTCCGCGCCGGCATCCAGGTCAATTCCGCCGACGGTGTGCCTCATGACTGTGCCGCCCAGTCGATCTGAGGCCTCGATGAGGGTCACGGTGCGACCGGCCATGGCGAGCCGCCGCGCAACTACCAGCCCGGCGATGCCCCCACCGATGACGGTGAAATTCGCCGCAGGCACGGCCGTCACACCGTGTCGCGGCGCGGCACAATCGGCGCAGCCGGCACGATGCTGTGAACCAGTTCGACGATGCGGGTGAGCACGTCAGGGTCGGTGTCGGGGGGAACTCCGTGGCCGAGGTTGACGACGTGCGCCGGCGCCGCGAGCCCGCGCGCCATCACGTCGTTGACGTGCGCCTCGAGAACGTGGTCTGGGGCGCCGAGTAGCGCTGGATCGATGTTGCCCTGCAGGGGAACACCGCCGCCGAGACGTTCTTCGGCGACATCGAGCGGGATGCGCCAGTCGACGCCCATGACGTCGGCACCGATGCCGTGCATGGCCTTCAACAGCTCGCCGCTGCCCACGCCGAAGTGAACCTTGGGCACGTCGAAGCCGCGCAGGTGCGACAGCGTGCGCGCGGAGTGCGGGGCCACGCGACGCACATACTGCTGTTCAGACAGGGATCCGACCCAGGAGTCGAAGAGCTGCACGGCGGAGGCGCCGGCCTCCACCTGCGCCTTGAGGAATTCGCCAGCGACATCGGCGCACCAGTTCAGCAGGGTGGCCCAGGTGTGCGGGTCTGAATACATCAGGGCCCTGGCGCGCTGCTGATCTTTTGAGGGCCCGCCTTCGACCAGGTAGGAGGCGAGGGTGAACGGAGCCCCCGCGAATCCGATGAGCGGAGTCGACCCGAGCTCGGCGACGGTCATGGCGACGGCCTCGCGGATCGGGTCGAGGCTCGCGGGATCAATGGGGCGAAGCGCTGCGACATCCGAGGCGCTGCGTACCGGGTTGGCGAACACCGGCCCTGTGCCCGGCACGATCTCGACCGCGGCACCAGCCAGCTTGGCGGGGATAACGATGTCGCTGAAGAAGATCGCCGCGTCGACGTGGTGGCGGCGCACCGGCTGCAGGGTGATCTCGCTCGCCAGCTCGGGAGTGAGGCAGGCTTCGAGCATCTCGTTGCCGACCCGGAGTTTGCGATACTCGGGCAACGAGCGCCCTGCCTGCCGCATGAACCAGACCGGGGTCACGTCGGGGCGATCCCCCCGGTAGGCACGCACCAGTGCAGAGGAGCTTGTGCGGCCGTCGATGAGCGGGTGGTGAGTAGTCAGGGGCACGGGGTTAACATTAGGTTGTGCTCCTGTGCCTTAGCTCGAACCATAAGAACTCGAGCTTCGAGCTACTCGAGAAGCTGTCGTTCGGAGCCCCGGGCGCGACCGCGACCCTCGTCGAATCCGGAACCTTCGTTACCGGTGCTGTCGTTCTGGCAACCTGTAACCGGTTTGAGGCCTACATCGACGTCGATGAACCGCTCACCGGTGCGGCCGCCGTCGCCGTCGCATCCATGCTCTCGGCCATCGGTGACGCCAGTGGAGTCGACGTCGATGACCTGCGCAACTCGATCACCGTGCATCAGGGTGAGGATGTCGCGGCTCACCTCTTTGCGGTGACCTCCGGCCTAGAATCCGTTGTCGTCGGCGAAGACGAGATCTCGGGGCAGGTTGCGCGCGCCCTCGCCACCGCTCGCTCGGACGGCACCACCAGCCGCGACCTCGAACGGCTGTTTCAGCGGGCCAGCCACACCAGCCGCGACGTGAAGAACCTGACCGCCATCGGCGGCCGCGACCGCTCACTCGTTCGCCTCGCGCTCGAGCTCACCTCCAGCCGGATCGCCGACTGGAGCGTGGCGAGCGTGCTGATCGTGGGCACAGGCCAGTATGCCGCCACCACCGTCACCGCGCTGCGCGACCGCGGCGTGCTCGACCTGCGGGTCTACTCGCCGACCGGTCGCGCCGACGCCTTCGCCGCCAAATACGGCCTGCGGGTGAGCGATGACTTCGCGGTCGACGTCGTGATCACCTGCACGGCGAACGCCATCCTCGGCCCCGAGCGTTTCGCCATGCCAGAGGTAGGCA
>JANXTJ010000329.1 GCA_025352485.1 Salinibacterium sp. | reverse complement strand
GCGCAGCAGCCGCGACTGCTGCTGCTCGACGAACCCACCAACCACCTCGATATTGGTGCGCAGCTCGCCGTGCTTGGCCTGCTGCGCCGGCTCGCCGATGGCGGCACCACCGTGCTCGCGGCGCTGCACGACCTGACGCTGGCGGCGAGCTACTCTGACCACGTGATCGTGCTGCGCGAGGGCAGGGTCGTTGCCGCCGGGCCCACCATCGCCACACTGACCCCTGCCCTCATCCGGGAGGTCTACCGGGTCGAGGCAACGGTTTTGCATAACCCCACGACCGGTCGACCGGTGATCGCGCTGAGCCCCACGATCGCGCTGCGCCCCACGCCACCGCCGGTAGCCTGACAGTCATGAAGATCACCGTGCTGTCCGGCGGCGTCGGCGGGGCGCGGTTCCTGCGTGGCGTGCACGAAAATCTGCAATCGCGGCCGGGCGAGCACTCGATCACCGCTGTCGTCAACGTCGGCGACGACATGTGGCTAACCGGGCTGCGGATCACCCCCGACCTGGACTCGATCATGTACACGCTCGCCGGGGTGAATGACGACGTGCGCGGCTGGGGCCGGGTCGGCGAATCGGAGCGGGTCAGCGCTGAGCTAAAGGCCTACGGCGTCGGCTGGGACTGGTTTACCCTCGGCGATCTCGACATTGGCACGCACCTGACGCGCACCAGCTACCTGCGTGCGGGCATGCCGCTGAGCGAAGCCACCGCCAAGATCAGCGCGCGCTGGCCGCTCGGCGTGACCCTCATACCGGCCACCGACCATGAGGTCGAGACGCACGTGGTGACGGCAGACGTCACCATGCACTTCCAGGAGTGGTGGACCTGCTACCGGGCAGCCCTGCCGGCGTTGGCTTTTGAATATCGCGGCAGCGAATCGGCGGTTGCCGCGCCGGGCGTACTCGACGCGATCGCCTCGGCCGACATCGTCTTGCTGGCCCCGTCGAACCCGGTGGTGTCGATTGGCCCGATCCTAGCCATTCCCGACATTCGCGCAGCCGTGCTCTCGACCTCCGCGCCGGTGGTCGGCGTGTCACCGATCATCGCAGGTGCGGTGGTGCGCGGCATGGCCGATGCCTGCCTCAGCGCGATCGGGGTGCCCACCGCCGCGGATGCCGTGGCCACGCACTTCGGGGCACGCTCGGGTGGCGGCGTTCTCGACGGTTGGCTCATCGACGAATCGGATGCCGCGCTCGCCCCGATCCTGGAGGCCGCCGGTATCGCCACGGCCGTCGTGCCCCTCTGGATGCGGGACCTCCCGCTCAGCTCCACCCTTGCCGGCGACGCGCTGGCTCTGGCCGCGCGGCTGCACGGGCGTTAGCCCAGCAGCGCGCCAGGTCCGCTAGCGCGAGCTCAGCATCGCGAGCGCCGTCCGTGGCCCCACCCGAGACGCCACGGCGCTCAGGTGCGCGGGCGTATCGACGTCGCGGCGAAGGCCGGAGTCGAGGCTGACGGCCAGCTCGGTGTAGCCAGACGCGCGATGAGCAGCCCGCGATCCCGCCCCGAATGCCGGGACGTGATCTTCGGCCCGAAGTGCGGTGATGAGCGTGGTGCCCTCGTTTTCGACGTCGGCCACCATCGTCAGGCGATGCAAGGCCGCCGCGGCGAGGGAGTCGGCGAGTTCGTCGGGTCGCAGCGCGGGTAGGTCGCCGAGCATCACCGCAACCGCCCCAGAACCCGCCGCCGAGATGCCCGCGCGCACGGCATCGGCCAGGCCCGACGTCGGGTCGGCGATCACGACCGCACCGAGCTGCTCGAACGCCGCGGCGGATTGCGGGCTCGTAACCACGATCACGGGAGCGGCCGTGAGAGCGACCTCGACCGTGTCGAGAGCTATCGCCAGAGCGAGCTCCGGAGTTCCGAAGAGCCGCGACTTGGCCCCCGCCGTGCCCTTCACGGGGATGACGATTGTCCACTCGGGTTGCACCGGTCAAGTCTTGCAGAGCACGAGAGTCGCTAGGGCGTCGGCGAACCCCGAAGCCCGGCGGCGTGGCCCTCGCCGTATCCCTCGCCATACCCAGCGTCGTACCCCTCGGCCAGGGCCTCCTTCGTACCCAGCCGGAACATGTCATCGGGGCCGACCCGCACAATCGATCGCGCGCCCGGCAGGTCGAGCGATCCGACGAGATGCCCGAGCCCCCTCACCACCGCGACGGGCAACCCGCCGGCTTTGCCCTTCACGAGGTCTGTGGCAGCAGCGATCTCGTCGGCCGATGCCGCAACCGTGACGTCGAGGCGGCGGCCGCCGGCATCGGTCGTGCCGCGGAGGTCGTCGAGAACGCGGATTCCCGCCGCCCCGATCGCGACATCCGTCTGTCCCTGCCGCCAGGGCCGCCCGAGCGTGTCGGTGATCAGCACCCCGAGGTCGACCCCGAACCGGGATCGAAGCGCCAAGCAGAGCGCGAGTGCTGAGGCATCCGGATCTACCGGCAGCAGCAGCACATAGCCGTCGGGCACGTTCGACGAGTCGACCCCGGCAGCGGCCAGCACCATGCCGAGCTTGTTCTCGACAATGCGCGTCACCCCGCCGGGATGCACCCGGGTGGCGACCACACGCACCGTCTCGTCGGTGATTGACTGCTCGCGATCCGCGGCGGCCACAAAGCGGCCCTCGGCCTTGCTGACGATCTTCGAGGTAACCGCCAGAATGTCGCCGTCCTCCAGCGGCGGGAGCGCGTCCCCGATCAGCCGCGCGAGGTCATCCCCCGCGACGATCTCGGAGATTCCGGGCACGGCAAAAATACTGAGGCTCACCGAACCAGCCTAGTTTGGGCGAGTTGGATACATTGGGCGCATGGAATCTCCCTGGCCCGGCCCCATCACCGCCATCACCCTCTTCGCCGAAGACCTCGCCGCCACCAAGGCGTTCTATCTCGAGGTCTTCCGGTTGCCGCTCTCCTACGAAGACGAAGCATCCGCCGTCTTCAGCTTCGGCAACACCCTTATCAACCTTCTCGACGCGACCGAGGCGCCTGCCCTGATCGCGCCGGGGAGCGTCGCGGGCCCCGATGCGGGCGCCCGCGTGCAGTTCACCCTCGGGGTCGATGATGTGGATGCCACCTGCGCGCTGCTGGCCGAGCGCGGGGTCACCCTGCTCAACGGCCCGATGGATCGACCGTGGGGTATCCGCACGGCCAGCTTCCGTGACCCCGCCGGCCACATCTGGGAGATCGCACGATAGCCAGCCAGTGGTAGCTTGGTGCCCCGGCTTCACGGCCGCGATAGCTGGGGGTACGGATGCTTGACGCCATAGTTCTTGGGTCGAATTGCCCGCCCGACCGGTTTTACCTCGGCGGCAAACGGATCACCGACTTTCGCGGCGACCCGTCCGCGAGCGCGCGCGAACCGGAAGACTGGGTGGCGTCCACCACCACACTGGCCGGCGAAGAGTCGCTCGGGCTGACGACCCTGCCCAGCGGGGGCACGCTCCTCGATGCCATCAACGACGACCCGATCGCCTGGCTGGGGCGCGCCCACGTCGATCGTTTTGGCGCAGACACCCGACTGCTGGTGAAGCTTCTCGACGCGGGTCAACGGCTGCCCGTGCACGCCCACCCGGATGGGGCTTTCGCCCATCACCACCTCGGCCGGGCCCACGGCAAGGCGGAGGCGTGGTTCATCCTCAGCCCCGGCAGGGTGCACGTGGGGCTTCGCCGCGATGTCAGCGAACAGGAACTCGCGTCATGGGTTGCTGACCAAGACACCGAGCTGCTTCTCGACCTGCTGCACGGGATCGACGTGCAGCGCGGTGATGTCGTCTATGTGCCACCGGGCGTGCTTCATGCGATCGGCAGCGGGATTCTCCTCGTCGAGCTGCAGGAGCCCGAAGACCTGTCGATCCTCGTGGAGTGGACGGGCTTCGCGCTGGATGGCGAGCGCGATGGTCACCTCGGGCTCGGTTTCGATACCGCCCTGCAGGGGATAGAGCGCCGCGCACGCACGGCAGAAGAGATCGCCGCGCTGGTGATTCCCGCCGGGTTCGGACCATCGGTGCTACCGCCTGTCGCCGACGAATATTTCCGGCTCGAGCGCCGTACCGTCGACGGTGAGATAACCGCTGAGCCCGGCTTCGCGGTTCTGGTGATCGCCGACGGGACGGTTCAGCTGGCGGGCGAAAACCCCCGGCAACTGGTCACGGGCAACACCGTCGTGGTTCCGCACTCTGCCGGCCCGCTGGTGCTGAGCGGCCGCGCCGATCTGCTGATCTGTCGGCCACCCGCCGCCTAGTGCCGTCGCTTCGAGGAGTCGACCCGGTCAGGCGAGGGCCCGCACTCGCGGGGCTAGGTCTTCCTCGAAAAGTTCGAGGAAGCGGCGCTGGTCATGGCCGGGCGCGTGGAAAACGAGATTCGTGAAGCCAGCGGCTACATACTCCGCGATCTGCGCCACCACGAGTTCGGGGTCGCTGCCGACGATCCAACGCGAGGCAATCTGCTCAATGGGTAGGGCATCCGCTGCCTTCTCCATCTCGATCGGGTCGGTGATGTCGTGCTTCTGCTCCTTCGAGAGCGCCAGCGGTGCCCAGAAACGCGTGTTCTCGAGGGCGGCAGCGGCATCGGTGTCGTAGGAGAGTTTGATCTCGATCATGCGGTCGATGTCGTCGTAGCGCCGCTCGGCCTTCTCGGCGCCCTCCTTCACCGCCGGAATGAGTTCGTCGGTGTAGAGACTCATGCCCTTGCCAGAGGTGCAGATGAAGCCGTCGCCCGAACGCCCCGCGTAGCGCGCCACGACC
>JANXTJ010000301.1 GCA_025352485.1 Salinibacterium sp. | reverse complement strand
GGTCGTCTTGCCGCTGCCGGACGAGCCGACCAGCACGGTCGTCTTCATCGACGGGATTACTACGCTGAAATCGCCAACGGCGAGCGTGCCATCCGGGAAACGTTTCGTCACGGAACGAAATTCGATCATGCGGCTCATTCCTCGTGCCCAGACACGGATCTACATTTGCCAGTTCCTCCAGCTAAACAGCATTCGGAGCCCGTGTCATGTTGGGTTGCCCGAAAGGGACGCAGCGTTACACTACGGGTCGCCAAAATGTCGCCCGTGATTCTGGGATCGCGCAGGGCAGGGCGCAGCGCGCAGGGCACACCGGCGTCCCCCAATGGGGAAGGCCGGCGGCCACCGTGCGGATCAGCCGGGCGGGCTAGGGCGGCTAGACCGTCCCGAGATGCGGCGCGAGGAGGCCGTACACCACGACGTTGCTGGTCGACAAGAAGGGCTCATGCCCCTGCGGGTGGCGCGCGAAGGCCCTCGCAACCAATGCGTCCGTGATTTCGATGGACGCTTCGAACGCAAAGCGCAGCTCTGGGGTGTCGGTTACCGCAAATCGGCCGATGAGACCGTCCAAGAGGTGGTCTGCCACCACCGAGTTATACGGGCGCAGATTGGGCGACGGACGAAGATCGATGACGTCGCCGACCCTGAGCCCGCGAAATCCCGGCTCGGCGCGGAAAGCCTCGACGAGCACGGCGAACGCGGCAGAGAGTGCTGCGACCCAATTCTCGTGCTGCGGGTCGCGCACGGCCGCGCTGGCCGCGCCCAGAACCCGCTCGAGGTTGCGCGCGCCGAGGGCCTGCAGGAGGGCGATGCGGTCCGGAAAGTACCGGTAGACAGTGCCAATGGATGCCCCCGCGCGTTCGGAGACCATCGCCGTCGTGAGGTGCTCGTAACCAATCTCGTCGACGATGGTCGCGGCGGCATCGAGCAGTGCCGCAAGGCGCGCGGTGCTGCGCGCCTGCACCGGTTCGTTTCTCAGGGGAACCCTGGATTCCGACGATTGTTTGACGGGTATTTCTGCGGACACGCCAACTCCTTCTAGTTTCTAAGCACACCATATCGGGCTGCACGGGGAGGCCGATTTGTCTACCCCCGGTGCGCGCGTGTCGGATCTCGATGACGGGGGCCACCCCCAGAATTGAGTCATGTGCGGAAGATTTGTGATCGCGGGGGCTGCGGCTGAGCTTGTTGCTTTATTTGATGTGGACCTCGCGGCCGAGCAACTCCCACAGCCGTCCTGGAACATCGCGCCGACCGACTCTGTGCCCATCATCATCGACACCATGCCGAAGGGATCGTCGCCCGATGCCGAACCGGTCAGGCGCCTCGAATCGGCACGCTGGGGGCTCGTGCCGCCGTGGGCGAAAGACCTGTCGATCGGGGTGACGGCCATCAACGCTCGGATCGAAACCGCCCAGGAAAAACCACTATTCACCAACGCGGTGAAGAAGCGTCGGGCAGTCGTGCCCGCGAGCGGATACTTCGAGTGGACAACCATCGATGGCGTAAAGAGGCCGCAGTTCATCCACCTACCCGACGGCGAATTGCTCGTGTTCGCCGGGCTTTACGAGTGGTGGCGCAACCCGGCCGCGGCCGACGACGCTCCCGACAAGTGGCTGCTCTCGACCTCGATCCTCACCACGGACGCCACCGGCGAGCTCGCCGACATCCACGACCGGATGCCCGTATTCCTTGACCCTTCGCTCATCGACGAATGGCTAGACCCGAGCACGGAGGGTAGCCCCGAACTTCTTGACGAGGTCAGGGCCGGCGCCGCAGAAATCGCCGCCATGGTCGAATTCCACGAGGTGGACCGAGCGGTCGGTAACGTCAGGAATAACTCGCCGCAACTCATCGATCGCCTCTAGCCCTCTCAACCGATCGGCGGCCCGCCCCTCGGGACTACGGCACCTGTCTGGCAGACTGGGAGGGTGGCTCGTGATCGGAAGACCCTCAGCTCCGTCGACGCGGGCGAGGCAATCCTGCACAGGGCCGCTCGGATCGAGGATGCCTTTCACCGCTGGCGGGAACGTCGCGGACGCAAGCGCGGGCTGGTCACCACGATCCTCCCCTACGCCGGCTACGGGTCGACATCCTGGGCGCGGGTGCTCTGCCGAGTGGTGCTCACCCGCGGCGACGCGGCCGCAAAACAACGCGCGGAGAAGGTGCGGGGCTGGCGGAGCTTTTTCAGCATCCCGGTCGAGGATCAGGCCGTGACTATCATGGCGGGCGGGCGCAAGCATCGGGTCATCCCTGACCGCGGCGGAATCGTCGACGTGCGAATCGACGTCGCGCTCGAGGCCGGCTGGCGCTCGATCACCATGCACACCGACGACACCGAGTCGGTGACCGCGCCCATGTTCATCGTCGACCCCGGCGCGACATTCGGGATCGTCTCAGACGTCGATGACACCGTGATGGTCACGGCACTTCCCCGGCCGTTCTTGGCGGCCTGGAACACCTTTGTGCTCGATGAGCACGCCCGAACTCCGGTCGCCGGCATGTCGGTGCTGTACGAGCGGCTCACCCGGTCCCATCCCGGTGCCCCGGTCATCTACCTCTCCACCGGCGCCTGGAATGTTTCCCCCACGCTCACCCGATTTATGGAGCGCAATCTGTATCCGCGCGGGCCACTGCTGCTCACCGACTGGGGGCCGACGCACGATCGATGGTTCCGCAGCGGCCCGGAGCACAAGACGACAAATCTGCAGCGGCTGGCCCGAGAATTTCCCGCCGTGAAGTGGCTATTGGTCGGCGATGACGGCCAGCACGACGAGGCGATCTACGGCGAGTTCGCGGTGGAGCACCCCGACAGCATTGCCGCCGTCGCGATCCGCCAGCTCTCCACCGGAGAAGCTGTTCTCGCCGGAGGCCGCAGCAAGGCCGTCGAGCGCGAGGAAGCTTCCACGGTGCGCTGGTACTACGCGCCCGACGGCGCCGGGCTCTCCGAGCAGTTATCGCACGCCGGGCTCGTGGGCGCCGACGGCAGCGGACGAGGCTGACATGGCGCTGCGCATCGAGGATTATGCGATGATCGGAGACTGTCACACCGCAGCCTTGGTCGGCAATGACGGCAGCATCGACTGGCTGTGTCTGCCGCGATTCGACTCCGCATCCACGTTTGGCGCGCTTCTGGGCACCGAAGACCACGGCCGCTGGCTCATCGCGCCGACCGGCCACGCCACCAGCACCCGGCGCTACATCGAAGACACGTTCATCTTGGTGACGACGTGGACCACCCCCGACGGCGTTGTCGAGGTCACCGATGTCATGCCGCACGGCGATCGGCGTGCCGATCTGCTTCGCAGCGTCCGCGGGATCTCGGGGTCAGTTCGCTTGCACGTCGACCTGCGCATCCGGTTCGGCTATGCAGATGCCGTGCCCTGGATCCGCCAGATAGCCGAGGACGGCGGCCACGCGCTCATCGCGATCGCCGGGCCGGACGCGCTCGTCGTGCGCGGGCCAGCGCTCAGCCCGCAGAATGAGTCACACATCACCGAATTCGTGGTGGCGGCGGGCGAGAAGGTCGAGTTCGCCCTCACCTGGTATCCCTCGCACCGTCCGCCACCGGCCCGATTGGATGCCGACCGGGGCATCGAAGCGACGACGAAATGGTGGCAGGACTGGGCATCCGCCTGCACGGCCGCCCCCGAGTACCACGACGCCGTACACCGGTCGCTGCTGGTCTTGCGCGCGCTCACTCACGAAGACACCGGCGGAATCGTTGCCGCCGCGACCACGAGCCTGCCCGAGAAATTTGGTGGGC
>JANXTJ010000247.1 GCA_025352485.1 Salinibacterium sp. | reverse complement strand
GGGGTGGGCCCAACAACCGCACCCTCACGGTGCACTTCCTCACCAAGCTCGACGGCGGCCTCACCGGGCTACAGAGCGGCTCCGGCTATTCGGTCCAGATCACCATGAACGTGCCCACGGGGTTGCAGCCCGACTGGGGATCCAACAACAAGCCGGTCACTAACACGGCGACAGCGACATCCCCCAACGCGCCAACAGCTCAGGCGAGTCGGCCGGTCGTCGTCAGGGTGCCGGTCGTGGTCGCCACCACAATCGGCGCGACCTGGGCGCCCTCGCCCACCCAGTACAAGGTGGCAGAGGCGTCCATCCTGAAGCTGACCACCGCGAACACCTCCAACGCGGCCGCTGACAGCCTGACCGTCCTGGCGCCTACCGACCCCGCCGCCGCCGGCAACTTCTTCGAGGGCGTGAACCTCACCGGGTTCGGCGCCGTGGTCTTCCCGGCCGGAGCCGACCTCGTGCAGGTCGACGCCTGGGTGGGCGGCGCCTGGGTTAACGGTGCGCCGGCGGCCACTCCTGCCCTAGATGCAAGCGCTAATCGACTTCAGGTGACGGGGCTTCGGGTCATCTTCACGTCATCCACCGGCACGAAAATCGCCGCGAAGGGCACTGCGGGATCGATCGAGGTCACGCTCGCCCAGCGCGCTACTCGGCGCACGGGTGGCGCCTCGTTGGTTAACGGCGGCCAGTTCACTGCCACCGTCACCGGCACCGTCGTCGTACCCGGCCAGCCGCCGGTCTCAGGAACGGCCACGGCACCCTACGACGTGACCGGTCTCAACACGGCGGTCAGGGGAGGAACAACGTTCACGAGCGCGCGCATCCCGGCGGGCACCGGTTCGATCGTCACCATCACCGGGCAGAATGCGTCGAACGGCGTGCTGTCTACGCTGACGATCACCGAACCGGCCAATAACACCCTTCTCGATGCGAATATCCTCTTCGACGGTTTCCGCCCCGGTGGCTCGAGCTGGCCCTCAGGCGCGACCTCGGCCGCGATCACCAGGTACGTCAATACCGGCACGCCGCCGACCTCCCCTGACTTCACGAGCGCCAGCGGTTTTCCGGCCACCCCGGCCCTCACGGCAGGCCAGCGCATCACCGGCTTCGCGATCGCCTATTCCGGCTCGATCGCAGTGGGAGCGACGGCCGCCATTCCCTTCCGGATTGCCGTGGACGCGGCTACCGTCACGACCGGGAGCAAGACTTTCCGAAACACCCCCCGGATCGACGGAAGCAACGACGCCGGCCCTGCCATCCCGCAATTCCCCACTGCCACGCTGGTCGTGCTCGCTCCCGCGGTCGCCATCGACCTCGCGAAAACCGTGCGTCCCACCTCCGCCATCCCGGCGGGCGGTCGCTCGCTGGTGCAACTGACGGCCACCACTTCCAGCGACTCTGGTTACGTCAGCCCGACCAGCATCGAGATCGAGGACTCGATGACCGCTGCGGCCAATGACTACTGGCGGGCTTTCAACGTCGTCGCCGTCGCGCCGACCCAGGTGCCACTGGGTTCGACGTTGACCGTCAGCTACGAGACGTTAGATCTGGTCTGGCACACGCTGGCGGTCGTCGACGCCGCCGCCGCCGCTCAGAGTTATTCCGGAGCGCTGCCGAACACCCCCGAAAACATCGTGGGAATGCGGTTCCTGTTTGAAAACGCCCACGGCTACAGCCTCGGCACGAACGTCAGCCCCTACATCTCGTTCCAGGCCCGCCCCACCCTGCGCGGCACAACTGACTCGACGGCGACCGGCAGCAATCCCGTCAACTACGTGAACACCGCAACCGCCCGCGCGATCGGCGTCGTCACTCTCGACGGTGAGACCAAAACGGTCGAGGCTCACTCGCTCGCCCGCACGGCGGTCGCCATCATCAAAACCATTCCGGGCGGCTCCGGCGGTCTCCTGTTCACCAAGAACTGGGCGCTTGTCAACGGTTCGGCAACGGTCAACTCGCAGTCGAGTCAGCGTCGTGACGCGGTTCTGAACTGGGGTTCCGAAATAACCGGATACACCAGCGCCGTCGTGTCCGACCCGGCCGACGCCACCGTGCCTGTGGCCCAGACGGTGTTCCAAACCTTCGACCTCATCGCCATCAAAGCGATCACCACCGCCAGCGACCCGCTGATTGCCTATGACCAGGTCACGAAGATCGAGCTGTACAACGGCACGACTTGGGTCAACGTGAATGCGTGCGCGACGGCATCCAACTGTCTCGGCAAGTTCACGGGCTACACCCTCACCGGCCCGCAGGTCATCTCGACCCGCGGCGTGCGCATCACTTTCGCCGAATGGGCGACGCCGCGCACGCGAGACCCGCTCGCCCCGCCGGTCGGATCTGGCATTGCTAGCGGCCCCAATACCCGCCCGATCAGCCTGACCTTCCAGCTACGCAACAAGCTTCGGGATATCACCGGCCGCACCACCCCGTGGATCACGCAGTCGACCGTGCTCAACACCGCAGACGCCGGTTTCGCGTTGAACTCGGGACGCCTGACGGAGTCTGGCGCTCCCGGCACCTTCAGCCGCGACGGCAGTGACACGATCGCGATCATCGACAACTCGCCCAACGTGAGTTTCGCCAAGATCGCCGGCGGCGGCCCCACGCCGATCCTTGCGGTTCCCAACCCCGGGGATGTCGCTCCCGCTGGCTACCCGACCACCTCATTCACCACGACCGCAACCAATGCCTCGCTTGCCAAAGCCTGGTATCTGCGGGTATCCGACGTGATGCCGTGCAGCACGAGCACGATCACTGCCTGCGTGCACAACACGGTCGGCTCGGCCGGCGGCTACGACGTTGCGCCATACGCGACGGCTCTCTACACGCCTGACTCGAACCCGTTCGAGCGCATGGTGCTCACGAAGGTCACCCTGACCCCCTCGGCCGGGTCGGGCATCGATCTGTCGAAGTCGGTCGTCACGCTTTGGAAATACAACAACGGCCTGCCGACCACCAGCACACTGGCCGCCGACACCCTTCCACTGGCGCTGCCGGCCACATTCGCTGATGTCATCGGCGTGAGCGTGCTCTACACCGGCACAGACACCTCGGGCGGTGGCACCATTGTCTCCGGCGGTTCGGTTGCCATGAAGTTCGATGTGCGGCTGCGCCAATTTCTGCGCAGCGCCCCCGCCGTGCTCGTCGCGCCGACCACGATTACGAACTCGGCGTTCACCCAGATCTGGGACAACGTTCTAGCCGACCAAAACAGGTATGACTCGAAGAGTGCCGATGTCTCTGTGGTCGCTGGCTCGATCAAGGTGTCTGTGTCGAAGTCACTCTCGGTCGCCACGCTGCTCGAGAAGGATCGTGCCACCGACATCGGCGCGACCCTGAGCGCGGCCTACAACAACTCGACGGTCTCGCCACACCAGGTCGTCGTTCAAGACGACGGTTCGGCCTTCTGGGATACCTTCGGGCTCCGTGCCCTCGGCCCGATCTCGACGATCCCGGTTGGTGCGAACCAGTTGCGCACCGACTACGAGCTGAATGGCTCGACAACGTGGATTACGGGGCCGACCGTGGCGGCATCCGACGGAGTAGTGCCGACCCTGCCCGGTGTCGTACTCGCCAACGTCACGGGCCTGCGCTACGTCTTTTCGCGAGCCGACGGCGCCATCTTCTCGGTCACCGCTCCCGCCCAATCGTGGTCCAGTCTCATCAGGTACACGGTGCGACTTCGGGATGCGCTGCGC
>JANXTJ010000205.1 GCA_025352485.1 Salinibacterium sp. | reverse complement strand
CGCGCGACATCCGCCAGCTTGGCGCTGCCCGCGAAGGCGACTTTGGCCGCGACAAGCAGTTCGTCTGGGCCGAGATAGAGGGTCTTGATGTGGACGAGGGCTTCGACGTCCGGATGGGCGTTGATGGCATCCCGAATCTTCACCGCATCGTCGGGGTTGGCGCCCTCACCGATCAGCAGGCTCTTGGTTTCGATGCCGAGGATGATCGCCACGACGATGAGCAGCGCGCCAATTGCCAGGGTGCCGATGGCGTCCCAGCGCGGGTCGCCGGTGAGGATGGTGAGCCCCACCCCAAGGAAGGCGAAAACCAACCCGAGCAGTGCCGCGCAATCTTCGAGCAGTACGACGAGCAACTCTGGCGCCTTGGAGTGGCGCACGAAGGCGATCCAGCTCTGCGAACCGCGCGTGCGATTCGACTCGCGCACGGCCGTGCGCAGCGAGAACGACTCCAGGACGATCGCAATCGTGAGAACGAGGATGGGCAGCCACGGCACGTCGAGCGGGTGCGGGTCTTGGATCTTGTTGATGCCCTCGTAGAGCGAGAAGATCCCGCCGACCGAGAACAGCACGATCGATACGACGAAGGCGTAGACGAAGCGCTCGCGGCCATATCCGAACGGATGCTCAGAGTCGGCCTGCTTTTTCGACTTGCGCCCTCCCCGCAACAGCAACGCTTGGTTGCCGGTATCGGCGAGGGAGTGCACGGTCTCGGCCAGCATCGAGCTGGACCCGGAAAACACGAAGGCGACGAATTTGGTGAGCGCAATGCCCAGATTTGCCAGCAACGCGGCCATGATTGCCGTGCGTCCACCCGATGCGCTCATGCTGCCAATCCTAGGATGACCCCATGAGCACCACACTTCCCACTATCGCCATCATCGGGGCAGGGTCGATGGGCGGCGCCATCCTGCAGGGGTTACTGGCGCCGGGGGTGACCGTCACCGGCGGCATCCGCGTCACGAACCGCACGCAGGCTAAGGCCGCCCTGGTTAACGGACCGGGCGTCGAGTCGTATGCGCTTGAGGCGACCCCGGATGCCAACCTGCGTGCCGTGCGCTCGGCCGGCATCGTCATCATCGGCGTCAAGCCCGCGATGGTGCCAAACGCGCTCGCCGAAATCGCGAGAGCTCTCGATCCCACGGCGCTGGTCATCAGCGTCGCCGCCGGGGTGACGACCTCGACAATTCAGTCCATCGTGGGCAACCCGGTGCTGCGCGCCATGCCCAACACCCCCGCAATTGTGGGCAAAGCCGTGACCGGTCTTGCAGCGGGATCCCGAGCCAGCGCCGAACAGCGCGCCCTGGGCCGTTCGTTGTTCGAGACGGTGGGTACCGTCGTGGAGATCCCCGAGGCTCAAATCGACGCGCTTGGCACAATTTCCGGGTCGGGCCCCGCCTACGTGTTTTATCTCATCGAAGAGCTCACCCGAACGGCCGTCGGCCTCGGCTTCAGTGCCGAGGTGGCGGCCCAGTTGGTCAACGGCACCTTCCTCGGCGCGACGGAATTGTTGGTGCAATCCGGGAAGGATCCGGCCGCCCTGCGCGCCCAGGTCACGAGCCCGAAGGGCACGACCGAGCGGGCGATCGCCGAGATGCAGAAGGCCGACCTCACCCTGATGTTCGATCGGGCGACGGCGGCAGCGCTGGCCCGCTCGCGGGAGCTTGCGGCAGGCAACTGAGCGCAACTGCCGGCCCCTGAGTGCGACTAAGCGCATTTGCGGCCCATCCATAGCTCGCCCATAGCTGTCCGTCACACGATCTAACGATGCGCGACACCCGCTCGCGTCAGACGTTAGGAGAATTTCGTGGCCGATAAGAACAATGAGCTCGCCGAGGCAGCAACGGTGCCAACGGCAACGGCAACGGAGGCACCGGCGGCGGCAGCACCGGTCGCCCCCGCCGCAGTTTTCCCTGCACCGCGGCGCACTCTGCCGGGGTTGGCAATCGCCGGTATCGCGGTCGGCGGCGTGATCGTCGCCGGCGCGCTGTTCGGTGGCGGCGTGTTCGTGGGGGAGCGCGTCGCTTCTGTCCACGCGGGTTTCGGAAATCATCAGGGCTTCCCTGGCGCCGGCCACAACGGCGCTGGCCAGGGCGGGCCCGGCCAGAACGGCGCTGGCCAGAAGGGCGGCAACCAGAATGGAAGCCGCCATAACGGCACCAATGGCGGCAATACCAACGGCGGTGGCACCGCTCCGGCGGCTCCCGGCCAGGGTGGTGACCCTCAGACCAACGGCGGCTAGCGCCCCGGCTGCCCCGCGGCCCGCCCGACGGAGATGCGCTGAGCGCTGCGGCGCGGCTAGCCTGTTGCCATGGCCGACATCTTCGACGTGATCGCTGACTCCACCCGGCGCGACATCCTTGCGGTGTTGCTCGAACGGTATGTCGGCGAGGATTCGGAGGCCGGTGAGATCAGTGTCGGCGACATCGTCGAACTCCTCGGACTGACCCAGCCCACGGTCTCGAAGCACCTCAAAGTGCTCCGCGACCATGGGCTGGTCACCGTCCGTGAGGACGGCCAGCACCGCTATTACAGCCTCGACGCGAGCCCGCTTGAGGACGTTGAGGATTGGCTAGTGCCGTTCCTGAGCGCCGACTTCGACGCCGACGAACTCGATGCGGCCGTTGACGAGTCTGCGGTGTTCGCGGCCTGGTCAGGCGCTGACGTGGGCGACACCATCGGTCGCCGGATCGCGGAGGGCTCGCACCAGGCCCGCAGCGTCATCCAGGATGCCTCGGGGAAAATTCAGGATGCCTCCGAGAACGTCGTTCGGCACCTGCCCAAGCGATTCACCCGTCGGCGCTAGCCCCACGCTGGCCCGCCAAACGGGGCTGGACAGCGGATCACACCAGCCCCTAGTGTTACCGATTAGCACTCCAGTCACACCTCTCGGAGTGGGTATAACTAAGGGGCACCCGGAATGGAGCACGATCTCTCCGATGTGCGTTTTCTGACGGTCGCCGAGGTGGCCGACATGATGCGGGTGTCGAACATGACGGTGTACCGGCTGGTGCACTCTGGCGAACTGCCTGCCGTGCGGTTTGGACGCTCGTTCCGGATCCCCGAATCTGCTGTCGTCGCTGCTATCGAGACGCCCAACTTTCAGGTCGGCTGAGGAGCGCGATCGATCGGCGGTGTTGGCTCCTAGCCCGCTGCGCTAGACTCGGCGAGTACATTTTTCCGCGGTTCTGAATCGGACCGAGCGGTTCGTTCAGAAATCAGTGAGGTACCCATGGGTTCAGTCATCAAGAAGCGCCGCAAGCGGATGGCCAAGAAGAAGCACCGCAAACTGCTTCGTAAGACGCGCCATCAGCGTCGCAATAAGAAGTAGCGTCGCAACAAGAAGCGATTAGCGCGTGCGCCTCACGGCGCGCGCCTCCTTCTTCACTTCTTTTCTGGCGTCCCTGATGCTCGAACGCCTCAATGGAAGCACCGTCCAGTTTTTGGCTTGAGCGTGAGCGAGCATCTTCGCGTCCGGGTTGACGACGACTCGGTTGCCCACGAGGCTGAGTAGCGGGATGTCGTTGCTCGAGTCGGAGTACGCCCAGCACTCGGCGAGGTCGGCCCCCAATTCGCTGGCAAAGTTTTCGGCGACCGTGGCCTTCTCCGCGCCATGGATGACGTGGCCGTCGAGAGCCCCTGTGAACACCCCGTCGAGGGCCTGAACCCGGGTGCCGATGGCACCGGTGAGGCCCAGCCGATCGGCGATTACCTGCGCGACGAGCTGTGGCGTAGCGGTGATCAGCCAGACCTCGTGACCCTTGAGCAGGTGCTCGCGGGCCAGTTCGACGGTCTCGGGCCAGAGCTTCGGCGCGAGGTATTTGTCGTAGATCTCTTCGGCCAGCGCGATGAGGTCGGTCTCGGTGTGCCCCCCGACGAGCCCGAGGGCACGGTCCTTCGCCGTGGCGAGGTGTGCGCGATTTTCGCCCACCGCGAGAAACCGGAATTGGTGCCAAGCGAAGAGTGCGATATCGCGCCAGGAGATGATCCCGCGGCGAAACGCCTCGCGGCCCACGTAGTAGACGCTTGCGCCGCGGATGAGGGTGTTATCGACGTCGAAGAAGGCGACGATCGGGCGATCGCTTTCGTTGAACGGCGCTGCATCTGACATCGGAGATTAGTCTAGGCTCGTGCCCCGTGCCCACCTGACGCTCCTCAGCAAGCCGGGATGCCACCTGTGCGATGCGGCGCGAGATGTGGTCACAGCGGTGCTCGCGGAGCTTCCGGCGGTGGCATCCGTGAGTTTCGAAGAGTTGTCAATTGCGGATGACCCCGAGTTGCAGGAACGCTACTGGGACGAGATTCCCGTTCTGCTCATCGACGGAAAAGTGCACAACATCTGGCACATCGATGCCGATCGCCTGCGGCGAGCACTACGTGAGGCGACGGCCGGAGCCTAAGCTCGAGCGGGTCGGCGCTAGGAGACCTTGTGCACCGGCACCGGCACGGGGCCGGTGAGGCTGCGGGCGATGGCATCGCGCTCGGCGTGCAGTGAGGCGATGGTCGACTCCGGCAGACCCGGCTGCACCATGCCGTTGAACGGGTTATCCATTCCGCTCTTGGCGTGTACCGCCTCCGCGTAGGCGCTGGCGGCCGCGGCCACTTTGGCGGTCGCCCGCTGCGCCTTCTTCAGAGACACGGCGCTACCGCCTACGGCGTCAGCGTGCGAGTTGAGGGCCTTCTTGAGGTCCTTCAACGCTGCATCGATTTTTTTGGACATGCGCTTATCCTGCCTCATGAAACCCGCCGATGGCCAGAGGATTCTTCACTAGACGGCCAAGTGGTTACGGGGTCAGTCGGGTAGGTCCGCGGAACAGGTAGGTGGCCTCGCGCAGGTTCGGCAGGTGCAGCATCAGCATCAGAACGCGGCTGAGCCCCATGCCGAACCCGCCGTGCGGGGGAGTGCCGTAACGGAAGAAGTCGAGGTAGAACCCGAGCTCTTCCGGGTCGAGACCCTTATCGATCGCGTTGGCCGTGAGCTGGTCGATCCGGTGCTCGCGCTGGGCCCCGGTGGAGATCTCCACCCCGTTGAAGATGAGGTCGTAGCTGTTCGTCAGCGACGCGTCATCCCCGTGGCGCATGTGATAAAACGGCCGGATGCTGGAGGCGTAGTCGGTGAGGAAGACGAACTCGTGACCATAGGTTTCAGCCGCCCACGCGGCGATCTGGCGCTCACCCTCCGGATCCATGTCGTCGTCGTGGCGCGGAACCTCGTAGCCCCGTTCGGCAACAATCCGCTTCGCCTCTGCCAGCGGGATGCGCGGGAACGGCGTCGTGGGAACGGTCACCTCGAGGTCGAACAGGGCCTTGATCTCGTCGCCGTGCTTGGCTTTAACCGCGGCAAATCCGGCGACCAGCAGTTCTTCGTGCAGGGTCATCACGTCTTCGTGCGAATCGATCCAGCTGATCTCGCTGTCGACGCTGGTGAACTCGGTGGCGTGGCGGCTCGTGAACGAGGGGTCTGCACGGAAGGCCGGGCCGATCTCGAAAATCTTGCCGAACCCGGCCGGCTGCGCCATCTGCTTGAAGAACTGTGGGCTCTGCGACAGGTAGGCCTTTCCCTCGAAGTAGTCGACCTCGAAGAGTTCGGCCTTCGACTCGCTCGCGCTGGCCATCAGCTTGGGGGTGTGCAGCTCGATGAAGTCGTGCTCGACCCAGTAGTTGCGCCAGGCGTGCTCGAGCGTGGTTTGAATGCGGAAGATCAGCGCGTTCTTCGGCTGGCGTAGGTCGAGGAAGCGCCAGTCCATGCGCTTGTCGACGCCGGAGTCGTCGGCGATGGGGGTCTCCGCGATGGCGGCACCGGCAATGTCTAGCGCGGCCAGCTTGACCTCCACCCCGCCCAGCTTCACGCGCTCGTCGTGCTTGAGTTCACCGGTCGCGGTGAGGAAGGTGCCCTGGGCCAGGCCCGATATCGCGTCGCTCAGTTCGTCGGGGATCGTGGCGCCGTCGTCGTCGGTGGTGCGCGGATTGACGAGTTGCACCGCTCCAGACTCGTCGCGCAGCACGACGAATTGCACCTTCTTTTGATCGCGCACCGTGTCGACCCAGCCCGACACCGAGACCGGTCCGTCGGGGCTGGCTGAAAGGTTTTTGATGAGGGTGCGTTGGGTCACAGGCCCAAGTTTACCGAGCGCTCGGCGGGGTCACAGCAACGGCGAAAGTAGAATGGGCGGGTGCCCGCAGATCTCATCCACCTCGTGCGCCACGGTGAGGTGCACAACCCCGGCGGCGTGCTCTATGGCCGCATCCCTGGCTACCACCTGAGCGAACTCGGCCACCGGATGGCGGATGCCGCGGCGGCAAGCCTGGTCGGGCATCCGATCACCGCCCTGTATGCCTCGCCACTGCAGCGCGCGCAGGAATCGGCGCAGCCGTGGTCAGAACGGTTTGGGCTGCCGATCGTCACCGAAGACGCCATTATCGAGCCGCACAATTGGTTCGAGGGCAAGATCATGAAGCAGGCGATCCGCAACCCGGCATCGTGGCCGCATTTGCGCAACCCGCTGAAGCCCAGTTGGGGCGAGCCCTTCAGAGACGTCGAACGGCGCATGCTCGCTGCCGTGTTAAACGCGTGGAACGGCGCTCCGGGCGGCGAGGTCGTCATGGTCAGCCACCAGATGCCGATCGTGATGGTCGCGCGCTCCGTCAAGGGGATGCGCCTGCCGCACGATCCGCGAAAGCGCCGCTGCACCCTCTCAAGCATCACCACCCTCCGGCGCGAGGGCGAGCTGTTCGTCGAGGTGGCGTACGCGGAGCCCGCGGCCGCGCTGCTCGAGCACGCCGCCGACTTCGGCGCGGTATGACCGGGCTTCGGGCCGGTAAGGCCGAGCATCCGGTCGACAGGAGCGCGCGTCGGGTCGGCGTGACCGGGCTGCTGGCCCTCGGTGTCGTCGCCGTGCTCGCCCTGAGCGGCTGTGCCCCCGACAAGCTTGCCGACCAGTACGCCTCCGGATCTGGTCAGGGCTACGTCTCCGGCGATGGGGCGAACACCGAAATTGCGGCCGCCGCGCGCGATAAGCCGATCGTCTTCGCGGGCACCGCCGAGTCGGGTGCGAGCATTTCGAGCGCCGACTATGCGGGCAAGGTCTATGTCGTCAATTTTTGGTACGCGGCGTGCCCGCCATGCCGCGCCGAGGCATCCGACCTGAAAAAGCTGAGCGAAAAGTACGCGACCGTGCCATTTCTCGGTGTGAACATCAGTGACACGGCTGATGTGGCGAAGACTTTCGAGGCCAAGTACGCCCTCGGCTACCCGTCGATCATTGACGCGCAGACGGCGGCGGTGCAGCTCGCCTTCGCCGGTGCCGTCGCACCGAATGCCGTGCCGACCACGCTAGTGATCGACCGCAAGGGCAGGGTCGCCGCACGCATCAGCGGTCTGATCAGGGATCCGATCATCCTGTCGGGGATGATCGACCGGGTCGTGGCCGAGGAAGGCTGATGGATTCCATCGGCGAAATCGTCTTCGGTGGCAACCTGGCCATCGCGTTGCCGATCGCAATTCTGGCCGGGCTGGTCTCCTTTGCGTCGCCGTGTGTGCTGCCGCTGGTGCCGAGCTACCTCGCCTACGTGGGCGGTTTCACCGGGGTCGCGCAGCGCAACGGCCGCAGTCGCCTGCTGCTCGGGGCGCTGCTTTTCATCCTGGGCTTCAGCGTCGTATTCGTGGGCTTCGGCATTCTCTTTGGCACGGCAGGTCTGCTGCTGCGCCCCTGGCTGGATCTGATTTTGCGCATCGCCGGCATTGTCGTGATCGGCATGGGGCTGGTTTTCATCGGGCAGGTCACCTTCGCCCAGCGCACAATTCGTCCCGCTTGGAGGGTGGCAACTGGCCTCGCCGGGGCGCCGCTGCTTGGCATCGTGTTCGGCCTCGGCTGGGCCCCGTGTATCGGCCCGACGCTCACCGCGGTCTACGCGATCGCCCTCGACGGCGGTAACCCGGTGCGCGGCGCTCTGCTCGGGCTCGCCTACTGCCTGGGCCTCGGCATCCCGTTCCTGCTGGTGGCACTCGGCCTCGGCTGGGTCACCGGTTCGGTCGCCTGGCTCAAGCGCCATATCCGGCTCATCAATATCATCGGCGGCGCGATGCTCATCCTGATCGGGCTGCTGATGGTGACGGGCCTCTGGCGGGTATTTATTTCGAATCTCGGGTCGGTGATCGGTGGTTATGTCACGCCCTTCTAACGAGACCGACTCGACGGATGCCGCGGCTCCAGACAGCACGAGGCCGCAGGGTCATTTCGATGCGCCGGAAACGATCACCCAACCGAAACTCAGCCCCCTGGGCTACCTGCGATTCTTTTGGCGCCAACTCACCAGCATGCGCACCGCGTTGTTGCTGCTGCTGCTGCTCGCGCTCGCTGCAATCCCCGGCTCGCTCGTGCCGCAGGTCAGTTCAGACCCGAATGGTGTGATCCAGTACAAGGCGGCGAACCCGACGCTTGCCCCGATTCTCGACAAGCTCGGCTTCTTCACGACGTACTATTCCGTCTGGTTCTCGGCGATCTACCTGCTGCTCTTCATCTCGCTCATCGGCTGTGTTGTTCCGCGCACCAAACATCATTTCGACGCCCTGCGCGCCCGCCCACCGAAAACGCCGGCCCGGCTCGAGCGCCTCGAGGGCTTCACCACTCGCGAGACCTCGCTCGACTTAGCGACCGCCATTGGTCGAGCGCGAGCCCTGCTGCGCACGCTGGGCTATCGCACCGAGATCTACTCGTCGACGGATACCGTTGGCGACTCCGTGAGCGCCGAGCGCGGATACCTTCGCGAGACCGGAAACCTGGTCTTTCACGTCGCGCTGATCGGGGTGCTGATCACCGTGGGGATCGGCGGGGGCTTCGGCTACACCGGCCAGCGGGTGGTCGTGGAGGGCTACGCGTTCAACAATTCTCTGGCCAGCTACGACTCGTTTAACCCCGGTCGTTTCTTCACCGACGCGGCGCTCGAGCCGTACTCGATCGCGCTCGACAAGTTCACCCCGGTCTACGAGGAAAGCAACCACAACGCCATCGGGCAGGCCATCGACTACACGGCCGCCGTCACGACCACCCAGCGCGGGCAGGCTCCGCAGCAGCAGACCATCAAGGTGAACTCCCCGCTGGACATCGGCGGCACCCAGGTCTTCCTGCTCGGCAATGGCTATGCGCCCACCCTGACGGTGCGCGATCCCAGCGGCACTGTGGTGTTCTCGCAGCCGACGGCCTGCCTCCCGCAGGATGCGAACCTCAGCAGCATCTGTGTCATCAAGGTGCCGGACGGCCTCAGCAAGCAGATCGGGATGCTCGGCTTCTTCTACCCCAGCGCCGTCAACACCACAAAGGGTGGGTTGGCCTCGAACTATCCCGACCTCATCAATCCGATCCTCACCCTGAACGTCTACACGGGTGACCTCGGCCTCGATAACGGGGTGGGCAGTAACGCCTACGCGCTCAACACCGACTCGCTCACCCAAGTCGCCGGGATCGACTCTGTGACTAAGGCAATCCGGCTGGGCCCCGGCGACAAAGTCGACCTACCGAACGGCTTGGGCAGCATCGAACTGACCGCGATTCCGCGGTTTGCTTCGTTCGACGTGCACCACGATCCCTCCCAGTTGTGGGTGCTTATTTTCGCGGTGTTCATCGTCGCCGGGCTCGTCACCAGCCTCTTCATTCCGCGTCGCCGAGTGTGGATGAAGGCCGTGACCGGCGAGTCCGGCCTCGTTCTCGAGTATGCGGGCCTGTCCCGCGGCGACGATCCGGGGCTGGTGGCCGCCGTCGCGGAGATCGCCGACCGGCAGTCCCAGCAAGCAAAGGCTTAGGGTGAGAGAGTGACTGACACCCTCGCGTCGTACTCCCTTCTTGCCGTCTACTCGGCCATGGCTATCTATGCCGGCGCGTTCATCATGTTCACGCTCGACCTCGCCCGGCGTTCAGCCCCCGCTCCCGCGCGCTTGGGGGCATCGTCGGTGGTATCCCTGGGTGCACGAGGCGGCTCCACGACGCTGCTCGAGCGCTTGGCTACCGATGCGCCGTCCGACTCCCAGCCCAAGGGCCCGCGCTACCTTCGCGTGGCGATGGCGCTCACGGTCGTGGCGTGGGTGTTGCACGTCAGTGGCGCTGTACTGCGCGGGGTTGCTGCCGGCCGCGTGCCGTGGGCAAACATGTTCGAGTTCACGCTGACCGCGACGGCCATTATCATCGGGGTGTTTCTCGCGGTGCAGTTCTGGCAAGACCTGCGCTTCCTGGGCGCATTCGTCTCCGGATTCGTGCTGCTGGCACTCGGAATTGCCGCCACCAATTTCTACGTTGACGTCGTTCCGCTGCCCCCGGCACTGCAGTCGGCTTGGCTGGTGATCCACGTCTTCGTGGCATCGCTCGGCACCGGCTTCTTCGCTCTCGGCGCCGCGCTCTCTGTCATGCAACTTCTGCAGGCGCGCCGTGCCGTCGGCAAAGCCGTCCGCCTGCGTTTTCTTGACACCCTTCCGGCCGCCGACCAGCTCGAAAACCTCGCTTACCGGGTGATCGTGGTGGGCTTCGTGTTCTGGACATTCACTCTCATCGCCGGCGCTATCTGGGCCGCGCACGCCTGGGGCCGCTACTGGGGCTGGGACACGAAGGAGGTCTGGACCTTCATCATCTGGACCATTTTCGCCGGCTACATCCACGCGCGGGCGACTCGGGGCTGGCGCGGCTCGCGTTCTGCCACCCTCGCGATCATCGGCTTCGGCGCCGTCGTGTTCAACTTCACCATCGTGAACCTGTTCTTCAAGGGGCTGCACGCCTACAGCGGACTGTAGCCGCCGGTCACTCGCCCGCGTGCGTGCCGAGCTGGTCGCGTTCGGCGAGCAGCGCGTAGCAGCGGCTCAGCCGCCGCCGCCACCAGTCGGTGCGCTCTGGTTCTGCGGCGTGCCGGGCCAGCAGAGATTCGCTCGGGATGACGCGGCGCACCGGCAGCATCCCGTCGACGGGTACGAGCGGCTGGTCGGTGACCTCGGCGCCCAGTAGCGCTGCCGTGGCTAAACCGCAGTCGTAGTTCAGGTCGGGGATGGCGGCGGCCAGATGCAACCCCATCGAGATTCCGACGGAGGTCTCGAGGGCGCTGGAGACGACGACCGGGAGTCCGGCAGCCGCCACAATCCTCAGCGCGGCGGAGATGCCCCCGAGCGGCTGCACCTTGATCACCAGGATGTCGGCGGCGCCGGCGCGAGCGACGGCCAGCGGATCCGCGGCCTTGCGCACGCTCTCGTCGGCGGCGATCGGGATGCCCATGTACTTCACCCGCAGCCGAAGCTGCGCGAGCTCGTCGACGCTGGCGCAGGGCTGCTCGACGTACTCGAGGTCGTAGGCGGCGAGGGCATGGACCGCATGCTCGGCTTCGTCCACATTCCAGCCGCCGTTCGCATCGATGCGGATCCGCCCCTCCGGCCCGAGGACGGCGCGGGCAGCCGCGACCCTGGCCGTGTCATCCGCGAGCGTCTGCCCCCGCTCTGCCACCTTGATCTTGACGGTGCGGCAACCGGGGAACCGGCCGAGCACACCGGAGACCGAGCCGGCGGGCACGGCGGGAACCGTCGCGTTGACCCTGACGTGCTCGCGCAGCGGCAGCGGGTCGCTGGCCCAGCCGAACTCGATCGCGCCGGCCAGCCAGGCCGCGGCCTCCTCGTCGTCGTACTCGAGGAAGGGGGAGAACTCCGTCCAGCCGGCAGGCCCTTCGACCAGAAGCGCCTCGCGCACCTCGATGCCGCGGAAACGCGCCACCAGCGGCAGCGCGACCACCCGTGCGTTGGAAAGCAGTTCGGGTAGCGGCGGGAGCATTGCCCCAGTCTGCCAAGTTGGCCGTCGGCTAGGGTGACTTTCGTGACAATTCAGCGGCATGATCCCGAAAAGCGGATCAAAGTCGTGCCGATGTATATCGAGGGCGAGGAGCTCGCCCAGAGCGCCAGTAGGACCCCCGACGACGCGCCGATGCCGCCGATTGCGAGCGACGCTTCCGTCGAGCGGGTGACGACAGCGCTGCTGGGTATTGTGGCAGTCGTCATCGGCGTGCTGACCGCCGCGGGCCTCATTGCGGCAATCGTGATCGCCAGCGCGGGCGACTGGGCACTCGCCACAGACGTTGCATATGTCGCGATCGGCATGTCTGTGGTCGCCGTCGGCGGTGGGGTGACCGCGGTGGTTCTGCGGCGCGGCCGGCGCAGCGGCGCACTCGCCGTGATTCTCGGCGTCTGCGCTAACCCGCTGGTGCTGCTGGTGGTGCTGCAATTCTTCGCCGGTGGCGAGACGGGATGATCCGCCCGCTCGGCGTTGTTAACGCGTCTGATTACCGTGCCGTTGCGGCGGCACTGCGCTCGGCGCTGGCCGGCGACGGGCCGGCGATTCTCGCTCACGCGGGCACGCCAGCCGATCTTCCGACCGAAGTCGCCCAGCGCGTCTCCGTCGTGGTCGAAACGAGCGGGTCAACCGGGCGGCCCAAGCGGGTGGAGCTCAGTGCCGATGCGCTGCTGGCCAGCGCCGCTGCTGCCGAGTCGGCGTTGTCCGGCCCCGGTCAGTGGCTGCTCGCCCTGCCGCTGAGCTACATCGCCGGGCTCAATGTGGTCATCCGTTCGATTGCCGCGGGCACGGATGCCGTCGTCATGACCGGCTTCGACTCCGGCTTCGAGACCGGCCATTTCATCACGTCGGCCGCCGCCATGCGGCACGCGGTGCGGTACACGGCGCTGGTTCCCGTGCAGTTGGCTCGACTCATCGACGATGAAGCCGCACTCGATGCACTGCGACGGTTCGACCGCATCCTGCTCGGTGGGCAGGCGGCCCCGTCGGACCTCGTCGCGCGGGCCCTCGAGCTGGGCCTGAATCTCACCCGTACCTACGGCTCGAGCGAGACGGCCGGCGGCTGTGTCTACGACGGCGTGCCGGTCGGTGACGTGCGGGCGCGTGTGGTGGATGGGCGGGTCGAACTCTCTGGCAGCGTGCTCGCCGAGGGCTACCTGCGCGATCCCGCGCGCACCGACGCCGCCTTCATCGAGCGGGAATCACGACGCTGGTTTCGTACCGACGACACCGGCACGGTGACGGCCGGGCTGCTCGCCATCAGCGGGCGGATCGACGACCTGATCGTGTCGGGCGGCATCAAGGTCTCGCTCGCAGAGGTAGAGCTGGCGGTTCGCGCGTTACCCGGGTTGCGCGACGCCGTGATCGTCCCCGCGGCGAGCCCGGAATGGGGTCAGGTGCCCGTGGTCGTGAGCACGGTCCATGCTTCGCTGGCCGAGCTGCGT
>JANXTJ010000137.1 GCA_025352485.1 Salinibacterium sp. | reverse complement strand
GCCGGCCTGATCGTTGCCATCGGTATTACCGCGGACTCCTTCATCGTGTACTTCGAGCGAATACGCGACGAGTTGCGAGACGGTCGGGGCCTCGAGTCTGCCGTCGAAGCTGGCTGGAAACGGGCCATTCGTACCGTCATCGCCTCCGACGCGGTCAACCTGCTTGCGGCGACGATCCTGTTCGCGCTTGCCGTCGGCAACGTGCGCGGTTTCGCGCTGACACTGGGTATCACGACGATCATTGACCTTGTCGTCGTGTCACTCTTCACCCACCCGGTGCTGCAGCTCATCTCGCGCACCCGATTCTTCGGCGAGGGGCACCGGTTCAGCGGGCTCGACTCGAAGGCGTTGGGGGCCGTGTATCGCGGTCGCGCGCAGTTCCGGGCGCCAGTCGGCATCCCGGCAAACAAGCAGATCACCAGCAGTCGCGAGGCGCAGAAACGCCAGACGATCGCCGAACGCAAGGCGGCAGAAGCCGAGGCAGCGCGCGGCAAGGGGAAGGATTCCTGATGGCCAGCTTCTCCCAGTTTGGCAATGACCTCTACACCGGAAAGCGCTCGTTCGACTTCGTCGGGCGCCGCCGGATCTGGTTCACGATCGCGATTGTCGGCGTGTTGCTGTCGATCTTCATCCCGGTGGTGCGCGGCGGCTTCCAGTTTGGCATCGAGTTTCGCGGCGGCTCAGAGTTCACTGTCGAGCAGCCGCAGAAACTCGTTGATGGCTCGATTGACCAGGCGCTGGCCATCACGGCGGTGAAGAGCGTTATCACCGCGGCGGCGCCGCGCGTCTCCATCGTGAGCAACATCAACACCGGTGCGTCCGTGCGGGTGCAGACCGATGTCGTGACCACCGACCAGTCGACTAAAATTCGGGATGCCCTCGCGGCCGCGTATGACAGCAAAAACGTCAACGTTTCGCTGATCGGTGCCACCTGGGGCGCGGACATCACGCGGCAGGCGCTCACCGCACTTATTGCGTTCATCGCCCTCGCTGCGATCATCATGGCGCTCTACTTCCGCACCTGGAAGATGTCGATCGCTGCCCTTGTCGCGCTGATGCACGACCTCGTGATTACGGCCGGCGTCTATGGAATCCTTGGTTTCGAGGTCACCCCGGCCGCCGTGATCGGGTTCCTCACCATCCTCGGCTACTCGCTATACGACACCGTCGTGGTGTTCGACAAGATTCGCGAGAATACGAACGAGGGCACGGCGCGCACCTTCGGCGAGTCGGTCAACCTCGCCGTCAACCAGACGCTCGTGCGATCGATAAACACCTCGGTTGTGGCCCTTCTTCCGGTTGGGTCGATCCTCTTCATCGGGGCATTCGTGCTCGGTGCTGGCACCCTTCGCGACATCTCGCTGGCCCTCTTCATCGGGATCTTGGCGGGAACTTATTCGACAATCTTCATCGCGGCTCCGCTGTATGCCAGCTTGCGATCGCGGGAGGCCGTGGTGCAGAAGTCAGATAAGAAGAAGACGGTCAGCGCAGCGCGGGCAACCTCAGGAGCCGTGCGCTAGTCGTGGCAGCCTTCGACGGTTCCGATGGCGCGGACATGCCCCAGATCGACGTGACAGAGGCCATCGAGCTCGTGGCTGGCGGCGCGGTTCTCATCGACGTGCGCGAGCAGGACGAGTGGGATGCCGGGCACGCGCCGACGGCGCAGTTGCTTCCGATGTCGGTGCTCCGCGATCGCCTCGGCGAGCTGCCCACCGATCGGCAACTTCTTGTTGTGTGCCACAGCGGGGGGCGCTCCGCGCGCATGACCGAGTTGCTTCTGGGCGCGGGTTACGACGCCGTCAACGTGATCGGCGGCATGACGGCGTGGGCCGCGGTTGGCGGCCCCGTCGATGTCGCGGCAAGCGCATAGCTCAGGCTTTGACGCCGTGGGCGAACCTGGCGCGGCAGCGTGCGACGGCGCTCTAGAGTGGGGCTAGAGGAGGTGCCAGCATGACCGAGACTACGCAGAGCGCAGCCTCGCTGCGATTACTTCTTCCCCGACTGTTTTCGCGGGCGCAGCCCGTTGGCGCGGTCGATCGGCTGATAAAAACCGTTCGCACCCATCATCCCAAAGCGGACATTGCGCTAATTGAACGTGCCTACATCGCTGCCGAAAGGGCGCACAACGGTCAGAAGCGCAAGAGCGGCGAGCCGTACATCACCCATCCGGTGGCCGTGGCGCAGATCCTCGCAGATCTCGGCAT
>JANXTJ010000136.1 GCA_025352485.1 Salinibacterium sp. | reverse complement strand
GCGCCGCGCCGGGCCCGCGCTCGTGCTCAGTCTTGCGTCTCGAGAACCCCGGTGTTCATCGTGCTGCCGATGACGTGTACGCGCATATCGTTGGTCGAACCGGAGATTCCGGGAGGGGATCCGGAGATTACGACGACCTTGTCGCCAGGCTCGCAGAAACCTTTGCCCAGCATGACCTCGTCGACCTGGTGGTACATCAGGTCGGTGTGGCTGACCCGCTCCACCACGAATGACTCGATGCCCCAGAACAGCGCCATCCGACGACGGATCGCGGGGTCGGGTGTAAAGGCCTTCATCGGCACTCGGAAGCGCAGCCGTGACATCCGCCGGGCGGCGTCTCCTGCTTCCGTGAACACGCAGACGAACTTGGCGTCAACGAAATCGGCCACCTCTGCTGCGGCGAGGGTGATCGCGCCACCCTGGGTGCGCGGCTTGGTGCCCAGCGGCGGGATGCGCTCCAGCCCATGGTCCTCGGTGGATGTGATGATTCTCGCCATGGTTTGCACGGTGATCACCGGGTACTCGCCGACGCTCGTCTCGCCAGAGAGCATGACCGCGTCAGCGCCGTCGAGGATGGCGTTCGCGACATCCGAGGTCTCTGCTCTGGTCGGGACGGGACTGGAGATCATCGATTCGAGCATCTGGGTCGCCACAATGACGGGTTTCGCCATGCGCCTCGCAATCTCGATGGTGCGCTTCTGCACGATCGGCACCGCCTCGAGCGGCATTTCGACACCGAGGTCACCGCGCGCGACCATGATCGCATCGAACGCGTCGATGATTGCCTCAAGGTTATCCACGGCCTGCGGCTTCTCGATCTTGGCGATGACCGGAACCTTGCGGCCCTCTTCCGCCATAATCTCGTGCACCCGGATGATGTCGTCGGCGTTGCGCACGAACGAGAGGGCGATCAGGTCGCATCCGAGCTTCAAGCCCCAGCGCAGGTCATCCTCGTCCTTCTCGGATAGCGCGGGCACGTTGACGGCCACGCCGGGCAGGTTGATGCCCTTGTTGTTAGACACGAAGCCGGCCACGATAACCGTGGTGGTCACGACCCTGCCGGTTACCTCGGTGACCTGGACTTTCACCTTGCCATCGTCGATCAGCAGGAAGTCGCCGGGCGAAACGTCGTCGGGAAGACCCTTGAAAGTCGTGCCGGAAAGTTCTTTGGTGCCGATCACATCCTCGGTCGTGATCTTGAAGATGTCGCCGACCGCGAGTTCGTAGGGGCCGGCCTCAAACTTGCCGAGGCGGATCTTGGGGCCTTGCAGGTCTACCATGACGGCGACGGCTCTGCCCGAATCCTCTGCGGCCTTTCGAACGTTGGCGTAGACCTCCTCGTGCACGGCATAGGAGCCGTGGCTGAGGTTCATGCGCGCGACATCGACACCTGCATCGATGATCGCCCTGATGTTTTCGTAACTCGACGTGGCTGGGCCGAGCGTCGCGACGATTTTGGCTCGTCTCATGACTTCCTTCTGTGGGTTATACCTGTGGTGGAGGTTGTGGTTGTGGTGGTGGGACGGAAAATCAGATCGCGATGGCGTGGTCGGTGGGTCGCACCGGGGACGGCAACTGTGTGCTGCCTTCAAGGTACTCATCGACGGCCGCGGCCGCTGCCCTGCCCTCCGCAATCGCCCAGACGATGAGCGATTGGCCACGCCCGGCATCGCCGGCGACAAAGACGCCCGGTTCGCTGGTCGCATAGCCGGCGTCGCGTTCGATGTTGCCTTTCTCATCGAACGGCACGGGAAGTTGGGCATCGATCGTCTCCGACTCTGGGCCGGTAAAACCGAGGGCGAGCAGCACGAGGTCGGCGGGAATCTCCCGCTCCGTGCCCGACTTGGGCACGCGACGACCATCGATGTACTCGGTTTCTGCCACCCGGATGGCGCGCACCTCACCGGCATCGTTCGCCAGAAATTCGACGGTCGAGGCGAGGAAGACCCGCTCGCCGCCCTCCTCGTGGGCGCTGGATACCTCGAAGAGGGTGGCCGACATCGGCCAGGGCTGATGGTCGGGGCGCTCCACCGGCGGCTGGGTTCCGATGGCGAGGTTGGTCACCGAAATTGCCTGTTGGCGGTGCGCTGTGCCGATGCAGTCGGCTCCGGTGTCGCCGCCGCCCAGAACGACCACGTGCTTACCTTCCGCGGAAATCTGTTCCATGACGACATCGCCGGCACCCAGCTTGTTTTGCTGCACGAGGTAGTCCATGGCGAAGTGCACGCCGAGGAGGTCGCGACCGGGAACCGGAAGGTCACGGGCGACCATAGCGCCGGTGGCAATAATGACCGCGTCGTAGCGGGACTTGAGGTCGTCCCAGGCAATGTCGACGCCGATCTCGACGTTAGCGCGGAAGCGGGTGCCCTCTGCCTGCATCTGCGCGACGCGAGCCTCGATGTGCTTTTTTTCCATTTTGAAATCCGGGATGCCGTAGCGCAGTAGCCCGCCGATGCGATCATCCCGCTCAAAAACGGCAACGGTGTGACCGGCCCGCGTCAACTGCTGCGCGGCGGCAAGCCCGGCGGGACCTGAGCCCACCACGGCGACCGTCTTGCCGGTGAGTCGCTCGGGAGGGTGCGGCGTCACGAGACCGTTGGCAAACGCCTGGTCGATGATCGACACCTCGACCTGCTTGATCGTGACGGCCGGCTGGTTGATTCCCAGCACACACGAGCTCTCGCAGGGGGCTGGGCAGAGGCGACCGGTGAACTCCGGGAAGTTGTTGGTGGCATGCAGCCGTTCGATGGCCTGCGCGCCCTCACCGCGCCACATCAGGTCGTTCCACTCGGGGATGAGGTTGCCCAACGGACAGCCCTGGTGACAGAACGGGATGCCGCAGTCCATGCAGCGTCCAGCCTGCTGACGCAGCTGGGCCGGGTCTTGTTGCTCGTAGACCTCCTTCCAGTCCATCAGTCGCAGCGCGACGGGTCGACGCTTCGGAGTCTCGCGCTCGCGCACCTTCAGGAAGCCTTTGGGGTCAGCCATTCGTCACCGCCATAATTCTGCTCCACACGACGTCGCCGTCGGGATCGAGTCCCTCATTGATCGCCGCCTGCCGGGTTTGCAGCACGGCCGCGTAGTCGCGCGGCAGAACCTTCGTGAACGCGGCAACGGTCTCGTCCATGTTCGCCAGCATTCGCGCCGCGACCGCCGAGTCGGTTTCGTCGCGGTG
Source organism: Salinibacterium sp. (assembly GCA_025352485.1). GTDB lineage: Bacteria > Actinomycetota > Actinomycetes > Actinomycetales > Microbacteriaceae > Rhodoglobus. The sequence goes on along the minus strand of JANXTJ010000136.1, from coordinate 3,059 downwards.
GCGTGTCAGTAGATCGGTGAGGATTTCGACATCGGCGCTGCCCAGCGGCAGCAGCTCAATTTCGCCGGAGGCGATGGCATCGGCGTTAACCCGCTCCGGGCGCAGTTCGTGAATGTAGGCGGTGCCGCCGGACATCCCAGCACCCAGGTTGCGACCGGTGCCACCGAGGATGACGGCGAGCCCGCCGGTCATGTACTCCAGAGCGTGATCCCCGACACCTTCAACCACAGCAGTAGCGCCCGAGTTGCGAACCAGGAAGCGCTCCCCCACGATTCCGCGGATGAACATGCTGCCCCTGGTGGCGCCGTAGCCGATCACGTTGCCGGCAATGACATTTCGCTCGGCAGCGAAGACGCTGGTGCGGTGCGGCCGGATGATGATCTCGCCGCCGCACAGGCCCTTGCCGACGTAGTCATTGCTGTCGCCTTCGAGGCGCAGCGTGATGCCGGATGGCATGAAGGCCCCGAATGATTGACCGGCGGTTCCGGTCAACTTGACCTCGATCGTGCCGGCCGGCAGGCCATTCTCGCCGTGCCCGAGCGTGACCCGGTGGCCGAGCATCGTGCCGACCGCGCGCTCGGTGTTGCGGATCGGCAACTCGATAGTGACCGGCGTGCCGTGCTCTAACGCGTCTGCTGCCGCCCGAATGAGCTGCTGGTCGAAATGCTTCTCCAGCTCGTGGTCTTGCGAAACGCGGTTGGTGCGTGGTTCGTCGTCGGCGAAGTGCGGCCCGACGAGAATGGGGCTCAGGTCGAGCCCCTCGGCCTTCCAGTGGGTGACCGCGCGGTCGACATCCAGCAACTCGCGGTGGCCGATGGCCTCCTCGAGGGTGCGGAAGCCCAGCGCGGAGAGGTACTCGCGAACTTCTTGGGCCAGGAATTCGAAGAAGTTGACCACGAACTCTGGCTTACCGCTGAAACGCGCGCGAAGCTCGGGGTTCTGGGTGGCGACGCCCACCGGGCAGGTGTCCAGGTGGCAAACCCGCATCAGCACGCATCCGGAGACCACCAGCGGAGCGGTCGCGAAGCCATACTCTTCCGCGCCGAGGAGCGCACCGATAATGACGTCGCGCCCGGTCTTCATCTGGCCGTCGACCTGCACGACCACGCGGTCGCGCATGCCGTTGAGCATCAGCGTCTGCTGGGTTTCCGCGAGGCCGAGCTCCCACGGGGTTCCGGCGTGCTTGAGTGAATTGAGTGGGCTGGCCCCCGTGCCACCGTCGTGGCCCGAAACGAGCACCACGTCTGCCTTGGCTTTGGTCACACCGGCCGCGACCGCACCGATGCCGGACTGGCTCACCAGCTTGACGTGCACCCGGGCCTCTGGGTTCGCCCGCTTCAGGTCGAAAATGAGCTGTTTGAGGTCTTCGATCGAATAGATATCGTGGTGCGGCGGCGGCGAGATCAGGCCGACGCCCGGCGTGCCGTGCCGGGTGCGGGCGATCCACGGGTACACCTTGCCGGCGGGCAGCTGACCGCCCTCGCCCGGCTTGGCGCCCTGCGCCATCTTAATCTGGATGTCGGTGGCGTGGGTGAGATACATGCTCGTGACGCCGAACCGGCCGGATGCCACCTGTTTGATTGCGGAACGCCGCTCGGGGTCGAGCAGGCGCGCGACATCCTCGCCACCCTCCCCCGTGTTGGAGCGCGCACCGATCGAGTTCATCGCGATGGCGAGCGTCTCGTGCGCCTCCTGACTGATCGAACCGTAGCTCATCGCGCCCGTGTTGAAGCGGGTGACGATGGATGCCACAGACTCCACCTCATCGATGGGCACGACCGGCCGCTGACCCTCGCGAAGCGAAAACAGACCGCGGACGGTCATCAGGTTGGTGGCCTGATCGTCGACCAGCTTCGTGTACTCGCGGAAGATGTCGTAGCGCCGCGCTCTGGTGGCATGCTGCAACCGAAATACGGTGTCGGGGTTGAACAGGTGGGGCGCGCCGTCGCGACGCCACTGGTATTCGCCGCCGGTCGCTAAGCGCTCGTGCACACTGGTCGCGCCGTCTTCGGGGTAGGCGGCGGCGTGGCGGGCCGCACTCTCCGCCGCGATCACTTCGATGCCCACGCCACCGAGCAAGCTTGCCGTTCCGGTGAAGTAGTGGTCCACGAAGTCTTGGGCAAGGCCGACCGCCTCGAAAGCCTGGGCGCCGGCGTAGGAGCCGACCACCGAAATCCCCATCTTCGACATGATTTTCAGCACGCCCTTGCCGAGCGCCTTGATCAGGTTCTTGACCGCGGCCTCGGGGGTGAGCCCCTGAATCATGCCGTTGCGCACCAGCTCTTCGGCGGTCTCCATCGCCAAGTACGGGTTAATCGCCGACGCGCCGTAGCCGACCAGCATCGCCACGTGATGCACCTCGCGCACGTCGCCGGCCTCGACGATGATGCCGACCTTCATGCGGTTTTCATCGCGGATCAGGTGGTGGTGTACCGCGGCCAACATCAGCAGCGACGGGATCGGGGCGAGGTCTTGGTTGGAGTCGCGATCGGAGAGGACGATGAACTGGGTACCGGACCGAATGGCCTCATCGACCTCTTTGCACATCTTTGCCAGGCGCTTTTCCATCGCCTTGGGACCCTTGTCGACCCGGTACAGGCCGCGAATCGTGGTGGCGAGGGTGCTACCGGGGCGCGGGTCGATGTGCTGGATCTTGGCAAGCTCGTCGTTATCGATCACCGGAAACTCGAGCGACACCTGCTTGGCGTGTTCGGCCGTGGCGGTGAGAAGGTTGCGCTCCGGCCCGAGCCCGAGCTTCATCGAGGTGACAACCTCCTCGCGGATCGAGTCGAGCGGCGGGTTCGTTACCTGCGCAAACTGCTGCGTGAAGTAGTCGAACAGCAGCCGGGGGCGCTCGGAAAGCACGGCGATTGGCGAATCTGAACCCATTGCCCCGAGCGGTTCCGCCGCGTTCTGCGCCATTGGAGTGATGAGAATGCGAACCTCTTCTTCGGTGTAACCGAAGGTGCGCTGGCGGCGCGTGACGCTCGCGGGAGTGTGCACGATGTGCTCACGTTCTGGCAGGTCTTTGAGGTTCACGCGGCCATCGAAGAGCCACT
>JANXTJ010000135.1 GCA_025352485.1 Salinibacterium sp. | reverse complement strand
ACATCCTTCGAGAGAAACGACCGCTGCACCTTGGGGACGAGACCCTCGTAGGTGAGGTTCATGCTGGTCACCTTGACCTTGGTGGGCTCCTTGTACAGAAAATCGCGCAGTTCTCGCGTCGTGAAATCGCGGATCGGGGTGTCGGCCGGGATGAACCCTGATTCTGTGAAGATTCGCACGTTCCAGCCGTCGGCGGTGTAGCCGGGGATCGTGAGCGCACCGCCACTGAGCGACTTGCTGTCGTCGTAGAGCTGAGTCAGGTCGATGTCGGTGACGTTGCCCATGCCCTCGCAGCGGGAGCACATGCCGCCGGTGATCGAAAACGAGCGCCGCTGCGCCTTCTTGTCGCCGACGGTGATCGCCCCAGCACCGCTGGCGGACGCGACATTGAAGGAGAACGCCGGTGGCGCTCCCAGATGCGGTTCGCCCAGTCGGGAAAAGAGGATGCGCAGCATCGCGTTGACGTCGGTGGCGGTGCCGACCGTCGATCGGGAGTTGGCTCCCATCCGTTCCTGGTCGACGATGATGGCCGTCGTGAGGCCGCTCAACATGTCCACGTCTGGCCGGTCGAGGCTCGACATGAGCCCCTGCAGGAACGCGCTGTAGGTCTCATTGATTAGGCGCTGGGATTCGGCCGCGATTGTGCCGAACACCAGGCTGGACTTGCCAGAACCCGACACCCCTGTGAAGACCGTCAGGCGGCGCTTGGGGATGTCGACGTCGACGTTCTTGAGGTTATTCTCGCGGGCACCGCGCACCCGGATGACGTCGTGGGAATCCGCGGTCACATCGGGCATGTTCACGGCGACCACTCTGCCAGACGGCGCGGGCGGAGCGCATCCCCGCCGGCCCGCATCCGGCCGTGGGGCTGCCGCCCGGTGGGCTACCAGCCCGCGGAGCCCGGCTCGCCCTTGAAGGGGCCAACCACGCGTGAGGTGATCCAGCCGCCGTAAAATCCGCCGGCCTGGGGCGAGACGATTTCGCCGTCCACCTCGCAGGAATCCATCAGGCCGGGGTAGAGGGCCACGTGATCGATGAGCTGCTCGTACCCGGGGGACGGCGTGGGGTAGAACCACGCGGAGCATTGCGCCGTGGCATCCCGCGTCGAGACGCTCAGGTAGCTCGCCACGCCCTTGTACTCGCAGAAAGTGGAGCCCGAAGCCGGGATGAGGCTGCCGTCGGCAAAATCCGAACGCGGCAGATAGTAGACCGGCGGATGACTCGTCTCCAGCACTCGCACGGCGTGCGTGGTGTCGAGAATCACCTCGCCGCCGAAGCGCACCACCACGTGGGAGCGCGACGGCTCCACTCGCGGTGGCCGTGGATAATTCCAGACCGACTCTTGACCGGGGGCCGCAACCGCCGGGATCACAGCGAATCAAGCCAGTCCGACGCCGTGCCGGGCTGCCCGGCGTCGGCGGGACCACGGCCGCCACCGCTGGCCCACAGCACAAAGCCGATCGTGCACCAGATTAGAAACGACACACCGGCCACGGCCGCCACGATCGGCAGTACGACGACAGCAAGTTGCCAAAACGTGATGAGTGCCACGGTATCCATCTCAAGCCTCTTCTCTCATCTCAAGCCTATGCATGGCAGCTTCCTCGCGGGGAGGTTCGGAGCGTGCCGTTGATTCGATGGTGCGGCTCTCCGTGGAGCGGCGGGGAGGATTCAGGCCCAGATTTCGCGGGTACCCGGAAATGCGGCGAGGGCGCCGAAATCGATCTGCGGCCCGAATCGTGCTCGTTTGTAGCGCAGCAAGACGACGATGGCCGCGCCCTGGCGGTGTTCGAGGCGCACCTCGACGGCTGCGGTCTTCTCCTTGGCCAATTGGGTGTTGGTCACGAGGGCCGTCGCCCGCAGGGTGGGCGAAAGTTCCCGCAGCTGAACGAGGGCAGCGGCGAGGACGTCATCCACATCGGGGTGCTTGCCCAGCGCGCGGGTGTCCCAGTCGGTTCCCAGCACCCGACCATCGCCGTCGGCAACGATCGCGAACGGCTCAAACTCGCTGGCTCTCGCAAGATTCTCGCGGGCCATGGTGAGGGCGCGGTCGAGCAGCCGATCAAGGTCGGCCTGCGCAGCCTCGCCGAGGCCGTCCCTCCACGAGGTCATAGTCACACCGTAGTGAAGGTGCGCTCTGAAGCGCTGGCGACACTACGGGGGCCATTACCGTCTGGCACAATACCCGCACCGCATCGGTGCTGAAAGATTTCTCATCATCGCGCCTTCCGCGCCCGAACCGGTGACCGGTACTGTCGGCAGGGTGGTTCAACGCATCGATACCCTCGTCATTCTCGGAGCAGGCGGCGACCTGACTTCGCGGCTCCTGCTTCCGGGGCTCGCGTCCTACCTCGGCTCATCGCGGGGATCGGAACTATTGCTGATTGGTGTGGATCGCGCTGCCGTGACCGATGCCGCCTGGCGCGACACCGTGCGCTCTGCATTCGATGCAGAGCCCTCCGCCCTCGCCAAGAAGGTGGCCGCCAAGAGTCGATATCTGCAGGGGGATGTCACCAACGCAGACGATCTTAAACGCGTGCTCAATGCTGCGCCCGGCCGGGTTGCCCTATACTTCGCGCTGCCCCCCGCGATCACCATGATCGCCTGCACCGCCCTGTCGACAATGCCGCTGCCCGCCGGCATCACCCTCGCGCTCGAGAAGCCGTTCGGCACCGACCTGAAGACCGCGCAAGCACTGAACCGGTTGCTGCAAAGCACACTGCCGGAGGACCAGCTCTTTCGGGTAGACCACTTCCTCGGCAAGTCGACGGTGCTCAACCTGCTCGGCCTTCGTTTCGCGAACCGGGTGTTTGAGCCGCTGTTCTCCGCCGAAAACGTCGAAAGGGTCGAGATCGTCTTCGACGAAACCCTCGCCCTCGAGGGCAGGGCCGGCTACTACGACAAGGCCGGTGCGCTCACCGACATGATCCAGAGCCACCTGCTGCTCGTGCTCGCACTCACGGCGATGGAGCCGCCGTCGAGCCTCAGCGCGGACGACCTGCGTGGGTCGATGGCGCAGGTGCTGCGCGCCACCCGCAGCTGGAAGAAAAACGGCAATTCCAGCCACAGAGCCCGCTACGCCGCCGGAACCGTCGACGGGCGGTCACTGCCGGCCTACGAACACGAAGCGGGGGTCGACCCTGCGCGTAAAACCGAGACGCTCGCCGAAGTGACGCTGGCCATCGACAACTGGCGCTGGGCGGGAGTGCCGTTTGTGTTGCGCTCCGGAAAGGCACTGGGGGAGGCGCGGCAAGACGTCCGAGTGATATTCAAGCCCGTGCCGCACCTGCCGCTCGGGCTGACCGGCGTGCCGGGGCCATCCTCGCTCACCATCTCGATGAAACCCGCCACCCTCGATCTTGACATCGTGATAAACGGTCAGGGCGATCCGTTCACGCTCGAGCGGGTGCCGCTGCACAGCGACTTCGGCGAGGGGGAGTTGAACGCCTACGGCGAAGTGCTCGCGGAACTGTTGGAGTGCAACACGACGCTGTCGGTGCGCGGCGACGTGGCCGAACAATGCTGGCGCATCATCACGCCGATACTGGAAGCCTGGAAAGCCGACAGGGTGAAGCTTGACTCCTACCCGGCGGGCACCGCAGAACAGATCGACTGGTAGCTGGGCTTTTTCCTACTTGGGACTGCTGGTCTGGATGATCGAGAACGGGGCGCCGGAGTAGTCCCGCGCGTGCGCCATCCGCCCAAACGGGGTGTCGGACGGCTCGGTGATCATGGTGCCGCCCAGCCGCGCAATGAGGGTGGCCGCGGCATCCGCGTCGTCGACGCCGAAGTAGACCTTCCAGTGCGTCGGCAGGTCTCCGAGATCGTTTTTCGCGTCAAACAGGCCGGCGATTGCATCCTGGCCGCTGCCGAGCGTGCTGTAGCGGAAGCCGGGTTCGTCACCCATCGTCTGCGGCTCCCACTCGAAAACGTTGGCGTAAAACTCGAGGGCGGCGTCGTAGTCTGCGGCGTGGAGTTCGTGCCAGACCGGCGCACCCGACTCTTCGGAGTACAGAACCGCCGCGTGCCCGTTGGAGTTCCACGCGCCGACCAGTGCGTCCTGCGAATCCCTCACCGTGATCATTTCGCCGAAACGACCATAGACATCGCCGCCGTTGGAATGCACGGCGAGCGACGTGGAATCGACGTCCGGAGTGAGCAGGTAGACCAGCCAGCCATCGGGGCGCCTGGTCAGTGCGGAATTCTCGGCAAGACCGGCGACCGAACGCCCGCCACTGGTAAAGCTCCAGAAACTGCTCATCGGTTCGGCGGTCCAGCCGAAAAGCGTGCCATAGAACTCGATCGCGGCCGCCGGATCAGCGACGAGAAGGTCGATCCAAACCGGGGCACCTGGCGTGTTCGTGACAGTCGAAGTCATGCCAAGCAGCCTAGCTTCGGGGGCCGGATACGGCATCCCCTTTATCACCGTATTGAGCCCTATCCGGATCGCCAACTGCTACGAATGAGGGATGTGCGAATGGGCACCGGAACAGGGCGGGCCTCAATGAGAGACACGAGCACGAACGGCAAGCGTACGAGCGGCAAGAGTGCGTCAGCGCAGGGCCTTGCCCAGACCACGCCGAAGCAGGCCTGGGAGATCTCCGGGCCGGTCGATCCGACGAAGTTCTACCCGAAGTTTGGGCCGCTGCCCGCCGTGGTGGCGGTGACGGCGCAGTCGGGCTCGTGGGA
>JANXTJ010000134.1 GCA_025352485.1 Salinibacterium sp. | reverse complement strand
CAGGGCCCCGGCGTGTCCTCGCTCACCATCGACGGGAGCGCTACTGGCGGCTCAGGCTTCGCGGGGAATACCCTGCCTTCGTCGATCTCGATCTCCGCGCTGACGGTCGCTAACTTCCCGAATGACGGATTCGAATTCCATCAGGCGAACCTCACACTTGACAAGGTCGCCGCCGTTCACAACGGTAAATTCGGCCTACTCATCGACGACGGCGACCTCGCTGTCACTGCGTCGTCATTCGCGAGCAATGTTTCCGGCGGCATCAGTGTCGACATGGCCGGAGCCCGAGCCATCTCGATCTCGGGCTCAACGGCAAACAACAACGGCGGCATCGGTCTCGATGCAAACTTCCTGGCAGGAACGGTCGCGACCCTGACCGACAGCACGTTCAACGACAACGCCGCGGGCGGCGGCGGCTTCTACTCCGGTAACGGTGCGACGGTGGCCATCACCCGTTGCTCGTTCGACAGGAATAACCCGTCTGGCGCCTCGCACCCGGGCGGGCTCACGTTCTACGCTGACGGATCGGCGGTCACCATTGACGACTCAGAATTCGCCGACAACAAGTCACTCGCTGGCGCGGGCATCCAGCCGACCATTGTTAACGGCGGAACCGTCGCCATCACGACGAGCCGCATCACCGGCAACCATGCCGCGGGCGGGGGAGCCGGCTTGGGCGGCGGAATCTACCTCGCCGCCGCCTCCGGAGCCACCGCGAAGTTGAGCGTGACCGACTCGACGGTGGTCGGTAACACTTCAGACGGCACCGGCGGCGGGATCCAGCTCGAACAGGTCGGATATAACCTCCCAGTCGCGGGCGTGGAGATCACTCGCACGACCATCGATCACAACTCAGCCCCGGAGGCCGCCGGGGTCGGGATCCACATCTGGAGCACGAACACGATTGCCGCCGAGCCCGTTGTCTACGTCAAGGACTCGACTATCTCTTACAACACGGGCGACGACGGAGCCGCGGTGTACGCGGTCGACTCCGGGCAGTCAAGCGCCGGCAGCGTCATCGCCTTCCTGAACACCACCATCGCGAACAACATCGCTACCAACGGCAGCGGCGGCGTCGCACTCGTCGGGACGGCCTATCCGACGGTCTACGTGTTCGCGCACTCAACGATCGCATCCAACACCGGAACCGACCCGAGCGGCATCTCGATCCAGGCACACGACGATGCCCGCATCCTGGTGAGTGACACGATCGTTGCCGGCAACGATGGCACCGACATCGAGGCGTCAGCCGGCAGCCAGCTGACAATCAACTGGAGTCTCGTCCAGAAGACGGATCCTACGACGGCCGCCGCCATCGGCGCTGGGACCGGAAACCTCACCGGCGTTGACCCGAAACTCGGGCCGCTCGATAACAACGGCGGCCCGACGAAGACAATGCTCATCGCCCCGGGCAGCCCCGCCTACAACGCCGGCGACCCCGCCTTCGCAGGAGACCCCGCCACCGACCAGCGCGGCCAGGCCCGCGCCTACCAGCGCGTTGATATCGGCGCCGTCGAATGGCATCCCGCCCTCGCCCTCACCGGTGGCGCCCCGCGCCCCGAAGTGCCGCTCTGGGGCATGCTCTTCCTCTTCATCGGCGTCGCGCTGGTTGCCGCCTCCCGGATTCGGAAGCCCACCTAACTAGGCTTGAGCCCGTGACCAGCACCCTCTTCCACTCTGCGCGCAAACTCGATGCGCACGGCGAGGTCGACGACTTCTGGATGCTCGTCGTGGGCACCACGATCACCGCTACGGGTACCGGCCATGAGCGCCCGGATGCTGCGGCGCAGGTCGACGTCGGCGGCCACTGGCTTGTCCCGGGGTTCCTCGACCTACACGGTCACGGTGGGGGTGGCCACTCCTATGATGACGGCGCGGAGCACCTTGCCGCCGCCATCGCGACTCATCGCGCGCACGGCACCACACGGTCGGTCATCTCTCTCGTGGCCAACCCCCTCGACGAGCTCGTGGCAAGCCTGGGGATCATCGCCGATCTCGCCGCGGTCGACCCGCTCGTCCTCGGCGCCCACCTTGAGGGCCCGTTCCTCGCGCCCGGAAACCGCGGCGCCCACAGCCCCGCCTACCTCGTCGAGCCGCAGCCCGCGACAGTCGACCTGCTGCTGAATGCCTCCCGCGGCGCCCTGCGGCAAATCACCATCGCGCCAGAGCTGCCGAACGCCCTTGAGGCCATCCAGGTGCTGGTTGAGGCCGGCGCCGCCGTGGCTATCGGGCACACGACAGCGCACGACGTGCTCGCGCACCGGGCGTTCGATGCTGGCGCGCGCATCCTGACCCACGCGTTCAACGCGATGCCGGGCATCCATCACCGTGCACCCGGCCCCGTGGTTGCCGCGTTCGACGACGACCGAGTGACTCTCGAGCTGATCCTCGATGGCAAACACGTGCATCCGAGCGTGGCACACCTCGCGTTCATGGCCGCGCCCGGTCGCATCGCACTGGTCACCGATGCAATGGCCGCCGCCGGCTCCGAAGACGGCGACTACATCCTCGGATCGCTCAACGTCGCCGTGCGCGATGGGCTCGCGATGCTGCGCGGCACGTCGACACTCGCGGGCTCCACCCTGACCCAGGATCGTGCGCTGCGCATCGCCATCCGCGATTCCCACATCGCTCCCACCGCCGCCATCGAGGCGCTGACCCTCACGCCCGCGCGCGCCCTCGGGCTCGACCATCGGCACGGCCTGCTCGCGACGGGCTTCGTTGCGGATGCCGTAGTGCTCGACCACGACTGGCAGGTCACCGCGGTGTGGGCCGACGGCCTGAAGTTGGCCTAGAGCTTCTCCCAGTCCAGCCGATTCGCCCAGGCATACCGGTAATAGTCGGCGTGCTTCAGTTTCGAGGATGCCGCCTCGTCGGCGATGACCGTCACGCGGGGATGCAGTTGCACCGCCGATCCGGGTAACGACGCCGTGACCGCTCCCTCCAGCGCACCGGCGAGCGCCTCGGCTTTTGCGGCGCCGAATGCGAGCAGCAGCAGGTGACGCGCCCGCAGGATTGTGCCGAGGCCCTGTGTCACACAGTGCACAGGCACCTCGTCGATACTGTCGAAAAAACGCGCGTT
>JANXTJ010000124.1 GCA_025352485.1 Salinibacterium sp. | reverse complement strand
CGGTTCGGAAGGCCGGTGAGTGGGTCATGCAGGGCAACGCTTGCCAGCTTCGCCTGAGCGCGCTGCAACAGCGCGCCCTCGAGGTCTTGCGCGAGCGCTGCCGCCTCGGCTTCGAGTTCCCCCCACGCATATGCACTGTCGGTCACCCCGTGGCTCCACGACGAAAATGACGTACGTGGCGACAGTGGCGTCTCGCGGTTCGACGACCGTTGGTCGCCCAGCCAGTTGACCGTGCGCAGCACCTCATGGCGAAAGAGCGCGAGGTAGCCGCCGCCCCGGCCGAGGGGTACGACCAGTACCCCGGCGAAGTCGGCGAGCAGCGGGGCAAGGCCCGGATGCTGCCAGGCCAGCGAATCCGTGGCAAACGAGAGGTCATCCAATTGCTCGATGAAGGCGCCCAGATTGCTGCCGGTCGGTGTCGAGCCGAGGAAGCTCACGGTGCCGTCGAGGCACAGCGCCGCGCCGTCGGCCGGAAGCAGGTCAAGCACGGTCAGCGTCTGGCCCAGCAGGGCGGCCGCCATGTCATCCAGGTCGGCAAGTTGGGATACCAACCGCCCCCGCCGGGCAGTGACGGCCGCCACCCGGGTGAGCCGCTCGATCTCCTCGATCGAGCTCACCTGGAGGGCCACCTGATTGGCGAATACTTCGAGCCCGCGGCGCAGCACGAAGGGCAGTCGCCGGGGCGAGTGATGGGCGCAGGTGATCATGCCGATCAGCACGCCGTCGCGCACCATCGAGAGCGAGAGCGTCGACGCTTGGCCCATATTCCGCATGAATTGCAGGTGGTGGGGCGATACCGAGCGCAATTCCGCACGCGACAGGTCGAGCGTGGCGGTGTCGGTGCCGCCATTTCGACTCACTAGTGCCACGGAGTCGTCGGCAGTGCTGACGATAGACCGGGAGAGTTTGATCAGGTAGAGCTCGCGCGCCTGCGCGGGGATATCTGATTCGGGATAGTGCAGCCCGAGGTAGGGCTCCATCCCTTCGGAGAGCGCCTCCGCCACAATTTCACCGTGCCCGTCCGGGTGAAATTGGTAGACCATAACCCGGTCGAAGCCCGTGAGCTCGCGCAGTTCGCGGACCACCCCGACTCGCAGTTCGTCAGTTGTGTTCAGCGTCGAAAGGCGCAGTGCGGCCTCGTACACCGCCGCGGGCGAAGGGAAGCTGGCGACATCCATGACAGGCTCAAACTCCACAAAGATGTGGGTCGCCGACTGGTGCACAATGACGTCGGTGAGCTGGCCACCGCGCTCGAACGGGAACGGGTTGGGCGCCAGAGGCGCGTCACGCAGTACCTTGACCAGGTCGGAGAGAAAGCGCGGCCCGAGCTGCTCGACAATTGTTCCGCCGATCATCGACTCCGGGCTGCTGCCGAAGAGGGTCGCCGTGTTCTCACTGGCCGCCGCGATGGTGAGCGATTCGGGTTCGATAGCGAGCAGGATCCCGTGGCGCTGGATCGCCCCGGGCGTGCGGATCGGCTCCAAGACACAGACGGCCAGCCGATGCTGTTCTGCAAGATCGAACTCCTGGCGCTCCTGCGCATCGATCATGGCATGCCCCGTCCCGACGACGAGGAAGGTTCGGGCGCCCAATCATCGGAAGCGATATCGATGCCGGGGAAACCGTCGAGCAAGGCGCCCATCTCGGGCCTCTCTACTCATCGGGGTCGGGGAGGAGTTGGATAACTATACATCTGCATGGCGCGCCGCCGATGTCAACCCGTCGAATACCGACAACTATTCAGCTAAAAAAGTGACATGAGACTTCCCGATCGCGCCGCTTTCACTCACCGGATCTTGAGCGCCGCGTGACCGGCCGCCACCGTATGGGTCGCCCGCGCGACACCCCCGAATCGACGCCCGCCGACAGAGGCGCGGCCGATCAGACGACAGCGCCCCTGTCGTCGATGGAGCCCGCTCCACGGCCCGTGCCCGCGCAATGGGCGCAGCCCCCGCGAGGCAGCGAACACGCTGCGACAGTGGACGCCCACCCTGGCTCCCGTGGCGGGCGGCGCGAAGCCTGAATCGGTCGGCTCGCCCCGTGATTACTGCCGGTGCCGGCGGCGGCCCGAGGCGTCGTCGCGACGCGACCTGACGGCGTCGAAGCCGACCAGCACAACCGCTACCCAAATCAATCGGGCGGCTGGCGCGACGACGATGCCCCAAACGATAGAGGCGACGACGTCGCTCGGGAAGTGCACGCCGTCGATGACGAGCGCTATCCCGACTCCGACGATCAAGACGGCCCCGACGATCGCGGCCAGTAGACGGCCGCGGCCCGCGCTGAGCCCGAGCACGATCGTCACCACCAGGGCCGTCACGAAGGCGGCGTGACCGCTGGGGTACGACGCGTCGACCTGAGCCGGGTTGAACGGAAATGGCAGAATTGCCGAGTCGGGGCGCATCCGGCTGACAATGAGCTTGACGACCGCAAGTGAGACCCAGGTGGCAGCGACCGTGGCAGCAAAGGTCGAGGCGATTCGGAGGTTACGCGTCAACGCGAAACAGATACCCGTAAGAACCACCGTGCCCGCGATTGCAGGACCCGGTCCGAAAGCCTTGTAGACGGCATCCGTCAGCGAACCAATGGCGCCCTGGTGGAAGGAATTGAGAAACTGTACGGCCGCGAAGTCGAAGTTGCTGGCGCGGATGAGCAGGCCGACCACCACCACGACAACGATGCCCACCACGGCGGTCCAGATGACTCGAGTGCGCTGTGTCTCCGGCGCGACAAGGGCCCCGAACCACCCTCGCGGTCCGCTTACCTCGGATTGTGCAACTGAGTCGGGCACCAGATACTCCTTGCTTTCTGCTGACATCGGTCAGACGCGACGCGCGCCCCCGTTGAAGTACGCGAGTAGCGTCGAAAGCAATCCTGCCTCATTGTGACCGGGTGGTAGCCCCGAGCGGTCAGGCTTTCGCTTTCACTTCAGGCTCCGGAGGTTCGGGGGTGACCCGAAGCCCGCCGGGAGTATTCGACAACGCCACCAGCTCCTCGACCCACGCCCGGTTGAGTCGAGGCTCCCTGCTGCCCAGGAAATCGAACTGCAGAGGAATGGTGGGATGGATCCAGATCGAGCTGTGGCCGCTACCGGATGCCGCCGTATATTCCCAAGAGAACGTGAAGCTCTCGCCGCGGCGCACTTTCGCCAACACGACGACCTTGAGGTGAGCGAGCACCCGGTCATCAAAGTCGACGGCGATCGACGGCGTGCCGTAAATGAATTTACCCATAGCTATTGCCCCAGCCCATCGTCAATTTCTGCCATGACTTCGTCGAAATCTTCCGCCGTGCGGCGGGCGTCGCCGTTGGCTTCTACGGTGCCGCTAATGCCGATCTGCGGCAGGTCAGGGACGGGGAAGCGTTGTGCTTCATCCTCGTCGCTTTGCTGCGAAGTGACGCCGCCTAGATCGGCAACATCCAGCTGTGTCGTGGGGCCGAGAAGGATCGTGTGCACGGAGGTCTCCCCGCTGTCTTCCAACACCGTCACGTCGACGGGGACGCTGCCCTCTGCCTCCCCCAGCGTGGTCGTATATTTCAGAAGCGCCGCGGTGATCGCGTTGCCGGTAACGATCGATCTTCCGTTATAGGAGATGCGTTTCATCTTTCGACAGTAGACCATCGCATCCTCGTTGCCCGCGGAAGCCACGACCCCCCGACGCCCGGCCGGGGCTATCAGCCGACATGCCGACACGTCAATCGCGCTACCGCTGGTTTACCTCGCTGTCCACCCCCGCAAAAAAGTGAATCTGATTATTACTCTAGGAGGCGCTCGGGCTACGAGGCATCCATACGAACGAATTCATCAGTACGACACCCGGCGACACTCACGAGGAGGACACCATGACATTTACGGAAACGCCCGAGCGGGATGCCACACCCGAGTCGAGCCCGAAAGTCGCGAGGAGAAACCCAATCTCTCGATTCTTCGCCGTGCTCGGCCCCGGTCTCGTGACCGGCGCTGCCGACGATGATCCCTCGGGAATCGCGACCTATTCACAGGCCGGTGCGACCTACGGCAACAGCATGCTCTGGACGGTGCCGCTCACCCTCCCGCTCATGATGGCGGTACAGGAGATATGTGACCGGATGGCGCTCGCCACCGGCGACAGTCTCGGCATGTTGATCCGGCGCAGGTTCAGTCGTCGCTTTCGGATCGCCATCGGAGTGCTGCTGGCCGCGCTCATCGCGGCCAACTGCCTGAACCTCGCGGCCGACCTGAACGCGATCGGCCAGGGGATGAACCTCCTGCACGCTGGCCCCGCGTTTGTGTGGGCCGCGATCGCCGGGATCGCTATCGCCGTGGCAGTGACCGCCGGTTCGTTTGCGATGATCGGCCGAATCTTCAAATGGCTGTGCATGGTGCTACTGGTGTATGTCGGAGTGCTGTTCGTCTCGAATGTCGACTGGGCCGACGTCGGCCGGGGCCTCATCGGTGGCCAGATAGAAGTGACCCCCGCCTACCTCGCTCTCGTGGTCGGGGTTCTCGGCACGACGATTTCTCCCTACATGTTCTTCTGGCAATCAGCCCAGCGCATTGAGGAACTCCGGGCGGAAGACCGGGGAGGGGATCTGGCGCCGGCGCTCGATGACCGACCTCACCATGAAGCCCGACGTCGGCTTCGCAACGGTCGAATCGACGTCTTCACCGGAATGGCGTTTTCGGTGCTCATCATGTTCGCCATCATGGCCTCCACTGCCGCCACCCTTGGTGCCCATCACGCGTCGATCTCCAGCGCTGCGGATGCCGCCAAAGCCCTCGAACCCATTGCCGGTAACTATGCGGGCTACCTGTTCGCGCTGGGCTTCATCGGCTCCGGCGTACTCGCCGTTCCCGTCTTAGCCGCATCCGGAGCCGCCGGAATGGCGGGACTGTTGAACAAGAATTGGGGGCTCGACCGCAGCCCGCGGAAAGCACCCCTCTTCTACGTCCTGCTGGGCGTGGGCATTATCGCCGGCACGGTGCTGGCGATCGTCTCCACCGATCCCATCGGGCTCTTGGTGCTCAGCGCCATCGTCAACGGGATCGCGGCCGGCCCTTTCCTCATCATCATCATGCTTATTTCCCGCGACAAAACCATCATGGGCACATACCGCAACGGAAAGCTGGCGGCCACCATGGGTTGGGCGACGACCGCGATCATGTGCGTGGCCGGCGCCTACGGCGTGTGGTTTACCGTCACGGGTGGGTTGGGTACCGGAACATAGGGTGCCGTCAGGCCGGGAATCGGTGCAAGCCATCGACTACCGCGTGAGGGTCCACCTGTCTAGCCCATTGTCAAGATTCGCGAGATGTCCTCACAATTAGTTAACAAGAACCGCACGGGGTGACAGCTATTTCCGTGCCGAGGAAGGAGCACATTATGAGCGTTGGAGACAAGATCAACAATGCCGCAGAAGACATTACGGGCAAGGTCAAGGAAGGCGCCGGTAAGGTGACCGGAAATGATCAGCTCGAAGCCGAAGGTAAGGGTGACCAAGTGGCGGCCGACCTGAAGAAGGCCGGCGAGAACGTCAAGGACACCCTCAAGCACTGAGTTGGGCAACCGCCCGAAGTGTGCCGCCCCACCTCGTGAGGCGGCACACTCATTGTTGGGGCCACCACGCCTCGACGGCGTATCGAGAGCGCGCCGGGCGGTTAGGAAATCTGGTAGAGCTTCCTGGCGTCGTCGTGGGTCGCGATCGGGCGCCCCACCTCGCGGGCGATATCCTGCACCTGCTGAAGCAGCTCGAGGTTGGTGGGATTGCGGGCGGGGTCGTAGAACAGCTCCAGCCCGGTCTTCACGTGGCCGCCCAACTCGATAACACGGCGAATCAGCGCGGTGTCATCGTAGGCACCCTGCCCCCAAATGGAGACGAACCATGGGAGGGTGACCTTGGCATCCTCAATCATCGACAGGTAGTAGTACAGGCTTTCGACGCTGGGCTTCATCCCGCTGGTGCCGATCGGGTCTAGAGCGGTGAGGCCGTAGTCGCCAATGAGGTAGAAGTCCCACATCGAGCCGGGGGTAGCCATGCCCTGGTTGACATAGTGCAGCGCGTGGCGAAGGTAGCCGGGCTCGTACACGCCCCAGATCATCGGGATTCCGCGCTCGCGGCACATCTTCACTTGGCCGGCGGTCTGCTCGTAGTTGAAGCCGTACTCGCGCCCCAACAGGTAGCCCTCGTCGTCGAGGGCCCTGGAGAACAGCGAAAAGCCGGTGTCGATGCAGGCGATTTTCACGTTGGCGCCATCGGCCAGCAGGGGCACGTGCTCGAGGCCGTGCTGATCCGAGGTCAGTCGAAGGTTGCTGCAGGTGGTGGGGTACCAGGTGATGTTGGGATGCTTGGCGAGCACCTGATCCCAGCTGCGCATGTAGTCCTTGTAGGCGTCGTTACCCAACAGGTCAAAGCTGGTGTTGTGGGCGTGAATCGCTGTTGCTCCGGCCTCCCAGCAGCGGATGGCATCCTCGGCGATCTCCTCATAGGAAATCGGCGTATTGGGGTTCATCGCCTTGGTTCGCACACCGTTGATGTGCGACTCGATGATCACCGGGGAATCCCAGCCGGGTTTCATATCCGCATATTTATCCAGTGCAGTGGCCATGAGGGTGTCTCCAAGAGTTGTGATGAACGTCTGTTCGGGATTCAGATCAGCGCTCAGGCCGGATCGCCCTTGATTCAGGATCAGCGTACTGCGCGCCCCCGCCTAGACCAGAGCACGAAGGAGAGCGCCATTCCAATCGTCGAGGCGTGCACGCAGCACTTCCGGAGTGACGTCAGTGCGCCCTATTCCCGTGTAGTTGGGGGCCCAGGTCTCCACCGCCGAATCGGCCCAAGCGCCGGCCCTCAGATCCCACTCCCGCACGTCGGCGACTTTTAGCCCCGAAAAATCTTGGTACGCCTGAAGAAAGACATCGGCGGCAGCAACGTCACCCAGAAGAACGAGATCCTGTCGGCACCACGAGACATCACGGCCGCGGGCGCCCGAGTGTGCGCCCGACCAATCCACAACGCCGGTCAGTCGCGGCCCTTCCCACATCGCATTTCCGCACCAGAAGTCGCCATGAATAAGGACGTCCAGCGACGGATCACAGTGCGGCGGATTGCCGCGCGCGACACGGGCGATTAATGTGTCCGCAGACGGCGGCTTCTTCCGGCCGCGCTGAAGCCCCGCGCCACTGATCGAGTGGATTTGCGCGAGCACCTGAGCCATCGCTTCGGCGATCGCGGCAACGGGAAGTGCTGGGTCTGGCAACCCCCCTTCCACCTTTGTGGTCACGATCAGTGGATGTGGCCCGTCCCGATAAGCCACAAGTTTCGGGACGAGGGCTCCGAGCGCGCTCACGCGCTCCAGCACCGGTATCTCATCGGCCACCGCGTCATCCCCCGCTGGAAATCGCCGGGCGACAAGCTCTCGGCCCCCGACAGCAATGAGGGCCGTCTCGGCATGCGTACCGCCAGAGAGCAATAGCAGCAACTCTGCGTGCTCACCGAGGAGCTCAGCGGCAGCAGCAGCGATGCTGATCTCGACTGGCATCATCCCTCGAAACTACGCGACCGACGGGGGTCCAGGCACCGGTGGCCTGCACGAGCCGCACGGCCCGTTCCGGGAACTCCGGCGGATACCTTCATTGTGCTGGCATGATCAACAAGGCATCCACGCTCTCGCCATCATCGAAGGACCAGATCATGTCATTCCAGGCCTACCTCGACACCATCGAAGCCAAGACCAAGCTCACGCCGCGGCAATTGGTCGACATCGCCGCAGAACGTGGGCTCACGGCCCCACCCGTCAAGTCGGCAGCCATCATCGATTGGCTCAAGACCGACTACGACCTCGGTCGCGGACACGCGATGGCGCTCGTCCACGTCATCAAGAATGGAGCCGCAATCAGTGACAAGCATGTCGGCACCGATGGGGCGCACCGGGACGCATCGACGGAGTTGTGGCTCGACGGCGTTGCGACCAAGCCAGCGGGGTACTAGTCCAACCACGAAATCGACTGAGCGACTCAGACGATGTGGCGCAGTTCGCCGCGGGCGAAGGCAAAGCTGCGTTGCATGAGCCGCCAAACGATGTAGATTTCGTCGGCGGTGTGGCCCATAGACCATGACCATGACCGGTGGCCAGATACCCATGTCGACGACCGGATGATATTCACCCCAGGCGGGCATCATCCCTCGAAGCTTCGCGACTGGCAAGATGGGTGAGGTTCCGGACACCGGTGGCCCGCCAGCACCTGTTAGTTTCGACGACGGGCCGAGAGGGCGACTCTCCCGACGGGAACCGAAGTCAAATACGTCGTACCCAAGGCCGGGCATCTTCAGGCCCGCGCGGTGAAGTCGCCCGCAAAAACGACAATTTCTTTTGCGGATTATTGACAGAAGATGCTACTCGCGGTCAACTCCTTTTGCGGCCGAACATCTTTCCATCCTGCAGTCGCGGGCCGGGGTGATGGCGGGTGTCGCCGGAGCGAGCATCATGGCCGTTGAGCGCGCACTGTCACCTGAAGGTCTCGAGGGGATGGGCGCGTAGCGGCTGGATAATTAGCCTCTGACCCCGATCGTCGTCGGAAACCGGGAAACGCCACGGCGCCGCTATCGTATACACACCCGATTGCGCTATGTCCTGAGTTAAAACCGGCTCGGCACCCGTAATCGGAAAAATTCAGCTGTCAACGGGCGTGGGAACAGACGCGTCGAGCAGCGCTGCTGCCTTGAGCTCGCCCCACAGGTCATCCGGAATTTGTTGCTCCAGCCAGCGAAAATTCTGTTCCTGCTGTTGGACGTTCCCTGCACCCAGGCACACATTGCTGATCTCGGGGTGGGCAGCCGCAAACTGAATCGCGATGGCGCCGAGGGGAACGTCGTATCGATTGCAGACTTCCTCAAATTCCCTGACCCGCGCGAGCACGTCGTCTGCCGCAGGCGAGTAGTTGAATCGGGCCCCGGTTTGCGTGCCGGTGGCCAGGATGCCAGACCCGAAGACTCTGCCGTTGACGACGGCAATGCCGCGTGATTCGCAGAGGGGGAGCAATTCGTCGTTCGCAGAGTGATCAAGAAGACTGTAGGTGCCGGCGATAAGCATGCAATCAATATCAACGTCTTGGGCCGCCGCAATGCTCACGTCCACTTCGTTCACACCCAGCCCAATTGCAGAGACCATCTTTTGGTCACGCAGCGACAGCAGCGCCTTGAACGCGCCGTCGATGGCCTCCCGGTACCGGCGGGGTTGGTCATCCCCATGCGTGAATCTGTCAATGTCGTGCACGAGGAGTACATCGAAATGGTCGGTTGCCATGCGCTGCAGAGAGTCCTCCACCTGACGCATTACCCCATCGTAGGTATAGTCATATTCCATCCGCATCGGCGGCGTATCAAGCCACGGGCCGGTGTCGAAGGTATCTTTAGCGGCAGGATGGAGAGTGCGGCCAACCTTCGTTATCAGGACGTAAGAGTCCCGACTCCGGTCGATGAGTTCGTCAGCGAGTCGATACTCCGCGAGTCCGTGGCCATACATTGGTGCCGTGTCAAAGAGGCGAACCCCTGAGTCCCATGCATGACGGACCAGATCGTGAGCGTCATCCGAGGACATCACCTTCCCCATGTTCCCCAGTGCCACCGAACCGAATCCGAGTAGGGTGCTCGACCAATCCATGCGACCAAACTTCCGTTGGTCAGAGACACGGTAAGTTGCCATGGGTTTCTCCTTGATTGGTTTCCGCACGGGTAAACGGGCTGCCCCCTATCGAGCCGGGGTCTTGCGGCCGGCGATCGGCCTACTTACTTTACTGCTTCTTCGATGAGCGCTCGACGAGCGATAAGGCTCATCCGAGGGCGCAGTTCGCACCTGCACGACCGTTTGCGATTTACTCTGAATGACAGCAGCAGCTGGCGAGTGCGGCGCCCGCAGCCCTAACCGACCTATTACCCCAGCGCGCGGGAGAAGAACAGGGCGCAGATAATCGCGAGATAGATAACCGCAAAGATCGTTGGGGTAACGAACTTGATGATCATCGCCCCGCGCGCTGTCGCGATGATGCGTCGAGACACCGCTGTTGGGTTATTTACCGCTCGCAGGTCGGCTGCTATCGCTATTGCCTCGTTGGCAGCAGAGTATTGAGCGAGAAACCCGAGAATTCCGGCCGCGAGCAGGATTCCCGCTGCTGCGAGCCTGATCGCCCCCGAGTTGCCGAATCCATCGCCAAGCGCGAGCGCGGTGATCGTCACGGTCAGCAGAAATGTGGGCGCGAGCTGCGAGACAATCACGTGCAGCCTGGCCCGTGACCACAGCTCAAGCAGGTCCTTTTCGTTCATGTCTTTGACTATAAGAGAGTCTCACTCTTCACACACTGTGGCGCCTATTGCGTCGCGGCCGAGAGCCTCACTCGTTGTGTCTACGTGCGCTCAAATCGCGGATGTCGAACACCGTCAACCTCGACCGCCTCGGTGAACATCGTGAGCGGCCGCACCCACAGCCCGCGCGCACCGTAGAGCGCGGGATACACGACCAGTTGCTCCTCGGTCTCCGTGTGTCGCGCCACATCGATGACCTCATAGAGGTTGCCCTTGTAGTGGCGGTAGGTGCCGGAGGTGATCATTGGGCCACGATATCCGGTGGTGACCAGGGTGTGCGGATCACCGGCGACGTCGATCTACCTAGCGAGGTGTTAAACGCTCATGAACGCGTTGATTTAGTGGAGTCTCACCTTGTCGTGCGGCCGCGCCCTGGCCGGCGTAGGCCAAGCACGATCAGAATGATGCCGACAATGGCGACGATGAGGCCAATGAGAAGCCACATGCGGTTACCCGTCATGAAACTTCCCGGGATCAGATTCGTGCCCTGCCCGACCCACACTCCTCCAAGGATTAGAGCGATCACACCGACGGTGACCACGGCGACGCGCCTAGTACGGCTATTCACCTTTCCCAACATACTCTCGACCGACTCGCCTTTTGCCCTGTAGATCGGTCAAGGAGAACCGCACACTTTGATCTGAGAATTTTTGTGCTGCTCACTTTGGC